>JAFDIC010000141.1 GCA_019308525.1 Deltaproteobacteria bacterium | reverse complement strand
GCCATCCATGGCCCTCGCCCTTACGGGTACGCCATTGGCCCATCCAATTCCGCTGTCCTGCGGAATTGTCAAGGTCAGCCCAGGTGCAATCCTAATTCGTCTCCAGAAACGGAAGCCCCTGGTTTTATAACATCGATCATCCTACAGTCTGTAAAATACAAAAATGGAACCTATTACTTTACCCTATATATTCGTCACCCACGAATCAAATCAAATGTCAATACTTCGCGGACATTCTCTCTTTCCTCTTTAGTGCGCTCCGTTTTGTTTGGGTAACAGTTTTGTCGCGGGAATCATTCTAGTTCTATCTCAGGCAGTCGATTCTCCTCAAAGATTTGATGCAGAAGACGTTCAGCAATTTGCTGGTCAAGCGTGCGGTTCAATAAGGCTTTTGCCATTTCGCCTCGAAGATGACGCAGGTAGTTCTCATATTTCTTGACGGTCTTGAAAAGGGGCATCGGTTCATCTGGCACGACAACCTTGTCAACTCCTGGCCTTTGGGAATAGATGAGGTATTTTGCCTCTACTGGGCTTTTTGCTTTGTAGACAAAGCCATTGTTTGTGACCACTTCTTGTTCGCCAAAAAAGTAGTCCCCAAGTTGCAAGGGCTCATCGGGTAGTGGAACCTCCTTCATCTTGTCCTCTTTGACTGAGGGAGCAAAGAAGTCTTCAGGGAAGCGTTTGGGACCATCGGGCAAAAATTCCTGAATAACCTCTTGCTTGACCTTTTCAATATCCTGCTTTGGCCTTGCTTTCTTGACCTTGTTTCGCATGTTTGCCAGGTCAATCCGCTCTCGAACCAGCTCGCTGAGACCATCATAGATGCGTCTCAGATGCTTGTCGGGATCAAGTCCGAGGGCTTCGAGAACAAGGCTGTCCAGTGTCTGACGGTCTGGCATCTTGACTTCTTCAAAGACGGGCTTGATGGGGCGGGCCGCAATGAGTTCAAAGGCACTCAAAACACTTCTCAGACATTTATCAGTCACTGTGTAAGGGTTTGGTATAACCATGTAGTCCTGTGCATCTTCTACCATCACATCTAAAGCTCCATCACCAAGGCTCACTCGGCCAATCATTTCCAAGAACAGCAATGAGGCACTTGAGTTCAATATTGCAGCTAAAACCTTTGTCGTTTCCGGACTATTGCCTTCAAGGAAGTAAACTCTACAATCAGCGTTTATGGGCGCGGGGCTCCACCTTTGAACTAACCGAATATCGTGGGCTTTAGACCAAAAAATTTGGGAAGGCTTAGCCTCTGGCAATGCCCACCAACCAGGCTTTCGATTCTTCACCGAAGGCACATCTGGCCAGGGGACGCCAGATTTTGTCTTCTGCTTCTCCCCCCATTCAATATACTTCAAGGCACCAATCTTTCCATCTCGCCTCAATTCCTCCTTGCTCTTTTGACAGAGGAAGACCTTTGTTGTGAGCTTTGTGGGGTCAATCAAAATGCCATCAAACTCCTTGGGTGATTTGAGGACGGGCCTTAAAAACTCCTCCTCAATCCTGAACTGCCTGATCCGCTCCTCGGTTGGGTAGAAGAACTCGTTGACGCCTGTCTTTATCCCAAAGCGAACTTCCGCCACATCTTTCAGCGGCACCAGTTTGTCTTTGCACTTCTCCAGGATCTCAAAATAGACCTCGGGGGCTCTGAGATACTTTCCCCATTTGACGGTCTTTCCAGTTTTTTCCACCTCACTTAGGAGTTCGGCTTGCCTGATATACCGAATTCTGAAATCGGCATCCTCATATGTCTTCAGTCCTCTAAGGGTATTTTTAAACTCTGTCCCTTTGATTTGGATATGTTCTCGTCCTACGTTTTCAATCTTTGTTACCAGCCTATCCAGCCCACTCCAGCGATTTCGAGCATCCAGCTTTATATCCCAGGGGATGAGTTCCCTTAAGGGTTTTTTGATCTTTACAAACTTGGCAATATGTTTTTTACACTCCTTCTGGCGGTCACATCTTTCCAGGATCGTCACAATGGTATTGACTGACACATCCTCAAACCAGGGTTCACAGCGCGATTCCAGGATGGCGATTATTTTGAATTTCTTAAGGAAGAATTTCTGGAGCTCACAGCCATAGGCTACATCAAGCCAGGCATTGGACGTGACGATCCCCATCCGCCCGCCGGGCTTCAGGAACAGTGCTGTTTGAAAAAAAAGATAGGCGTAGATGTCAGCTTGACCTGAGAGTTTCAGGTTTCCTCTGCGGTCGAAGAGGTCTCGATAATCTTCCATCCAGCCATTGGCAAGGACACGCTCGAGAAACTTTTTGTAGCCCTTGACCTGCTTTTCAATAAGTTCCTGCCTGATGTAAGGGAAGTTCCCTACAGCAGCATCAAAGACCGGGAGAGGTTCTTCAATGAAGGGCTCACCTGTTTCCACCGGTTTTGGTGGAGGAAAGCTAAAGGTCTGGTTCGGCTTCACCTCAAAAAAGTCCTGTGCCACAATTCGCGGGAAGTTGGCATAATCTGTCAAGTTCTGGCGGTAGAGGTTAATGGTGGCAAGTTCTGCCGGAAAGCGGGCGATATCTATCCCCCAGAGGGACTCCAAAAGTCGCTGGTGGTTGCGCTCGCCTAAGATTTTTTTGCGATCATATGCCCTCAAGAGAAACGTTCCTGTGCCGCAAGTCGGGTCGAGAACCTTTGCATTCGGTGAGCGGACACAAAAGGCGTTGATGATATCCACCAGATCCTCACGGGTAAAATACTGGCCGAGGGCGTGACGTTCTTCATGGGGAATAAGGCGCTCAAAGACCTGGCCGATGACATCCTGAGGGACAGTGTAAAAGTTATAATAGTTGAGGTCAGCAATAAGGCTCTTTAGTTCATCAATGGCGGCCTGGGGAAAAGGAATCTTCTCCGTTAACTCCTCCTCAAAGATCGCCTGATAATCGATGGCCCTGGCAAGATCAAAGTAATGGCGCAGCCTGGACACAATCATGGCATCGTCCACGTCAGAGAAATCCATCTCGGGAAGGGTGCGAGCATGACGCCTCAGGCTTTGATAAAAGATGATCTTTCCCAGGGTGCGATAGACGATCTGACGGGAGAGTGACTCAAAAAATACTTCCTCTCCGAAGTTGGCAATGCCCTGCTTAACGGCCCATCCTTGCAATGCCTTTTTGAACCTGGGGTCACGGCTTATCGTAGTGGCAAAGGATTGTTTGAGGGGTTCTCTCATGGTTTCCGCTGCCCTTGCCAGGCGGTTTACAAAGAAGGTGGCATCGGCCTCAATGAGCCTCAGACGTCCATCACGCTGGAGAGTCTTTAAGTCCTCTAATATTTCCCGGGCCCTTTTCCTGAGGACGATCTTAGAAGGCTCATCGAGAATCGCGCTGGCGGTAATTTGATATAGAGTGGCATAGGTCTTCAATCGACTTTCACGCGCAGGAGCCTTTGCTTTCGTGGGTGTTTTCCAGAGGATGGCATCATTAAGGTTAATCGTGAGGAAATAAACTTTTCCAGCCTTACGTGCGGCCTTTGCCACCCTCTTCGCCAGATTTGGGTGGTCGACAGGTGTGGATTGAGGAAATATCTCTACGTGGCAAATGGGGTGAGAACCTATGACCCCTTTTATGATTTCGCCGAGGGCAGTTTCCTGTTTCTTGCCACTTTCTTCGTTCATCAGGCATTTTCTCTTGCTTTTAGTTTAAGATGAAGAAGTGGGATTTCTATGTCCTTTAGTGAAGGAATAGGCATGCTTCATGCCTCCGCCACTTTCATTATATCCCCATTGAACTTCACAAACGTCAAAGCTCCCCAGCGGTCTACATTGAACCTTACGAGTTCGGGTCTTTCTTTCTGTAGGCGCTTTAGCGCTTCTACGGATTCGTTGAGTTCAAAATAAGTGCCTGTTTCGGTTAGAGAGTAAATTCCCGCCAGCAAAGCAGCTTCTAAAATAGGCACGTAGCCAAGGGGGCTCTTCAAGACAGTGTAAGCTTTCTGGATTTGGGTTAGAATAGTCTCTCTATCTGCGTCGTGCTTCCCGTTGAGTGCGAACGCTTTGTTTGATGCGTCAAAAAAAGAATGGTGAAGGAACTGGTCAATGCTATTGGAGTTTATGACAGACTCAAAAAATGTCTTTGTAGCATCGGTGATCTGATACCGATATGCAAAGGGATCAGGTTTAGATAGTATACCAAGGTCTACAAAAGGTTCCAGTCTGGGTGTTATAGCCAGCTCACGTGCACCTTTACCACTATAAGGTTTTCCTCTCCATGCTTCGATTTTATCGGCTGTATCAAGCAGTTTCTGAATCCGTGATAGGTCATCCCCGCTTCTTGTCCTTGGTCTGGATTCTTTAGCAATAGATCGGTAAATTTCGGGCAGGTAGTCCCCGGCCTCTCTGTCCGTAAAAGGCTGCGAAAGTAGTAGTAACCTCCTGTAAAGTCTGTACAATACATCCCCATCGCTCCCGATAATCGAAAAGAGCAAGAGCAATCTCTGAGGCATGTTCAACTCGATAGGATTCAAATCTCCCTTGACAGCTATGACCATTGTTCCGCTAAATGCCTTCTTCTCTTCTTCCGAAACAAGCGAGAGGAAGGATTGGCCTCTAACCATGAGAGAGTATGTCCCTTTGCGAAGTAACCCCAAGTCTAGAGCGAGGTAAGGGTATTTTCTCCAGTCCCCCTTAACAAGCTTTCCCCTACGGGAGGGAAGGTGAGAATTAGCTAAATAAACATCTTGCATTTCAACATGCACAGGTGGCTTATCAGAGTTTTCATCACAAGGTTTGGAGGCAAGGGCTCGGAGATTCTTGTATATGTGATCGGTTAAGGCTGTCTTAATGTACTTTTGGAGTTGGGGTGATAAAGGGACAGAGACTTTTTTGGAGACCGCAGCCACCAATTCCTTTCCGAGACTGGATAGATTATTGGTGGCAGACTGCGATGCTTTCCACACCAGATGTTTAAGAAAGCCAAGTCGTTGCATACAGCGGTCTGGGTTTGTAAAAACTCGAATGAATTTCATTCCTAGGCCCCAAACCCTCCATGAACACTTATCCGTGGCCGGACATTTACGATAAAGGCTCTGTCTGCCTCGGTATTAGACAGGATTGCCTGACCAATATCCAGGGACCTCAGCAGGTTATCAAAGGAAAGAATACTGTTTGCGTATTTGACTTCTTCCGGCATAGCTGATTTAAGATTACGGCGTATGTATTCAATGTCCCCTTGCACGGTCAACTTATGCACAAGAAGAGTGTCCACCTGGGCAAGGATTCGCTGATCAATAGCAGAAGGCTGCTGGGTGGTTAGCATAAATGAGAGGCCAAAGTTTCTTCCTTCCCGAACAAGCCTGATGAGAACATCGGTTGCAGTTGTTTTCCGTTCTGAAGGAAGAAAGTTCTGGGCCTCATCAGCAACAACCCAAGTGGGCGGTATTCCCTCAGCGATTTTCTCCCGAATCGCTTTTCTTTCCTTATCCGTCAGGTCTGGTAAGATCGATAGGCTTTTCTCCGCTTCGGAAGTCTCAACGCGGGCCTCCATAATTTTGCGAATCAGGGAAACAATGAGGACAAAACGCAACTCATCGGACATCTTGTGCAAAAGCAAGACGCTCAATCGGCCTGGCTTTAAAAGTGACGTCAGAGATGTGCCTTCCAGGGACTCATAGGCCTTAAGATCCTCATCGGACACTTCACCTTTTTCCATCAACCATTTCAAAGCCGTTGGGATCTTCCGTTTAGGCTGAAACAGCGGGTTCCGCCAATACACGGATAACTGCTGGAGAACTGCACGCCTTGTTTCACTGTGATAGTTAGCAAGAAGTTCCGTGTCCTTCTGAATACATTCCATCAGGTCTTCAATAGCGTATCGTGGTTTCGGGGGACAAGTGGATGATCCGTCCGACCAACCCTCGTTCACGACTTTTTCAAAAGAATCATTAAGGAGCTGGCCCATCCGATCTTGAAGGATATCTACGCCAAATAGGTAGCCCCAATCGGAGGCGGTAAAATCGGCACAGTTAATAGTAAACTCTTTATGTTGCCTGGACGATGATGTTGTTCCTCTTGGCACCCAAATTTGCACATCTAAGGGTTCACTTTGAATATCCCATCCCCTTTGCGCAAGAGCCTGTTCATGAAGAAGTTTCTGAGAAGAATTCAATGACAGAGGGACATCCAGCCACTGGAAAATACCCAAAGTGTCAAATAATAAGGCAGCCCGGGTTTTGGAGATAGTGGAGATGGTAGTTTCAGTTCCCCTGGTGCACAATCCCTCGAGGAAACTCCCCAGAGTGTAAGATTTACCTGATCCCCTTTTGCCAAAGATCGCCACCACATGGGGCAGGGAAAGGTCGTAGTCAACTCTCACCAATTGGCCAGCTTCGGCAAGCCGACCAAGGAAAACATGCTCCTTCCCCTCGTTCTGATTTCCGATTAGAATGCGTCTGGTATGGGTTAGTCTGGGTTTTACCGTAAACTTTTTCATCAAAATCATCCAAATATGAGAGGAGCGATTTCATTGACAATATTCGCTTCAATGATGGATTTTTTCTCATCCCAGGCAGAGATAGCACATTCATTAACAGCCTTAATTAAATTTCTGGGCAGTGCCTTTGTAGGGTCCTGAGAAGCATAGTCGCAGAGCATATCAAAGGCCTCTGCCGTAAATGGATAGGTCTCAAGACTCACGCCAAGAGAATCGCTTTGAATCTTCTCCTCTGCCTTGTTTTGTTCAACCAGTTCTGCTAACAGTTCCTTCAAAAAAGCCTGCACATCTTGAATAGAGGGAAGGGGAGGGATTTCCACAAAGTTATTTTCACCTATGCGTGTGCGGACATCGGACCTCACTATAATCTCAGCCATATCATCTAAAGTAAGAGCATATGAAGAAAGAATGAAACCTAATGAAGAATTCCATGGCTCAGCCAATTTTCTCAAGTAGGTGTGAATCGATTCGGATTGATCCCCTGTTTTGACCCTGCTAAAATGCTCAGCTTCATCCATAAGGAATATAATCTTTTCTCCATTGCGCTCTGCCAGACGTCCTATTCCAACCAGTGCATTAACCAAATCGCCTGCACCAATATCTCCAAGATTCCTTGTAACATGTAACCTTTCCAAATCGCGTGCGGGCAACTGCTGACCACAGAGCCATCGCCAGGCAAAAAGACCAGTATCTCCACCAAGTCTCAAATTCTTCACTGCTTCAGCTATATTGTTATCCTTAAAAATGGTCTGGAGTTCATTATCTAAATTCTGAACCTGGGCGAAAAGACTATCCACCCATTTGGCAGTAACTTCTTTTCCTAAAGTCTCCATTATTTGAAGATGCCAATCCCTGCAATCAGATTTGCTGTGCATTTCGAGATCAATATGAAGGATTTTAAGGTCTTGTTTACATGCTTCTGGTTTTTCATTGAGCAAAAAATGCTTCAAGTGATACAAAGTTTGTGTTTTCCCCGAACCAAATGCTCCATAAACAATCATCTTCGGAACCTTTGGCTCTACAAAAGATATCCTCAGTTGCCTCTTGATACGCTTTGATATTTCATTCCTACCAAAATAAAATCTTGCATCATCAGGGTTCACCTTCGCATCAATCGTGAAGCTGTCCCGGTCATTCAGACAGAACCATTCTTTAAAGTCCATAGGATGGCCTCCTTTCAACTTTGATTTTTTTTATAAGTTTCGTACTATTAAGGCTTCTGAGTCGCTCAAGACCCCACCTCGATAGCTCCCTTAATATCTCCCGTCCCCGTCCCCTTGCATAGATCATCATGGCAATTTCGATATTTCTCTCAATAGAAGTACGGGTTAGATTTGCTGAACCAAGGAGAGCAAAACTTTGAGATTCATCCTGGCTCACGCATACATAGAGCTTGGCATGGAGCGACTCATTGAACCGCAATTCCACCCAATCATACTTTGTAATAATGTCGATCGCTTCCTGATGATATTCATTCTCGGGAGATCGGGTGATAACGTAAGTAGGGATACGTTTTTCAACTGCTTTTCGGCAAACCGCATCGAGGGTGACCCGCGACCCCTCAAGAGTGCCGACAAAAGGACTGACCAATACAAGACTTTGGATGGCAATATCAGATAGATAGAATTTCAAGAGAAATCTCTGAACTGCTTTAGATGTGACAATTTCTGCATAATCCTCTCGCATGTCTAATCTCGCTCGGTCGTCATTATTGTAATGCCACAGATGGCGTATAGGAGCTCCATTCTTACCTTTACCCCTCTGTATTGAAACCTTGCTGAGTAATGAGGTGGAAACATTCCGATTTTGCTCTTGAACCCAAGACGCCTCCTCCCTTGAGGAGAAATATGTCGCTCAAATCTTTCGGTTGTTAAATCCTTGCCTTGAATCAGCCGTGCAAGGCTCCCCGCCCTTCTTAGCGCTTTCTCTTTACAGGGATCAGGCGGTTTTTCCCGATCAGGGCCTCGCGCTTGGTGTCACCATTTTTTCCAAATCTACCACCCATGGTCATCCCACCGGTTCCGGGTTTTGGGTTTCCAATGATTCATTAAAACTTAGCTTATTGGTGTCATCGGAGTAAAGGGGAAAACCGGCAGCTCCGCCCAAGGCGGACCAGATCTCGCCAGATGGTACGGGGATGGCAGCCTTCTTCCACGGCAAGTTCAGCCACAGTGGCACCTTGCTTTCGGGACTCGATGACCCGCAAAATACGCCACTACCCGGCTAATTGATAACCCCGCATGCTGCTCTCCTCTCAGCGGTTTCAGATGAGGATTAAATTGTCCTGTTTCTTAATGATTTGGGACGATTTTTTATCAGGAACGAACGACAATGTAAAGGGCAAAGCCCCGACTTAACCTGCATTATAACACGACAAATGTGACAGATATGGTCCCACTTACCGTTGAAGCAGAAAGAAGGGAGGAGATAACCAAACCAAGACCACAACCTGAGACGGAGAAAATC
>JAFDIC010000140.1 GCA_019308525.1 Deltaproteobacteria bacterium | reverse complement strand
CTCCGGAGAAGAAACCGCGACAGAAAAAGAGAGACGATGTCTATAAGAAAGTCCTGGATGCCCTTTCAGAGGACTATGAAGGTAGTGAATCCCGGATAAGAGAGGCAATCGATAAGCTCGAGAAGGAGATGGTGCGCAATCTTATCCTCAATGAAGGCAAGCGAATTGACGGGAGGTCCTTTACCGAGGTCAGACCTCTTGAGTGCCTGGTTAGCGTCCTGCCGCGGGTCCATGGCTCGGCCCTCTTTACGAGGGGGGAGACCCAGGCCCTGGTATTGACTACCCTGGGGACCGGCATGGATGATCAAAGAATAGAAACCATATACGGGGAAGTTTACCGAAATTTCATATTCCATTACAATTTTCCGCCTTACAGCGTGGGTGAAGCCAGGAGGCTGACCGGACCCGGCAGGAGAGAGATTGGCCACGGGGCCCTGGCAAGGAGGGCCTTGCTCCCGGTCCTGCCTTCAAAGGAAGATTTTACATACACTGTCAGGGTGGTCTCGGAGATTCTGGAATCCAACGGGTCTTCTTCAATGGCCAGCGTCTGCGGAGGATCACTCTCGCTTATGGATGCAGGCGTGCCCATCAGGGAGGCGGTGGCGGGCGTGGCCATGGGTCTGGTGTCAGGCGGAGACAAGATGGCCATACTCACCGACATTATCGGAGATGAAGACCATTACGGGGACATGGACTTTAAGGTGGCTGGGACCAAGGATGGGATCACCGCCCTGCAAATGGATATAAAGATAGACGGGGTGACCAGGGGGGTGATGCAGAAGGCCCTGGCACAGGCCATGGAGGCCAGGTTGTTCATCCTGGAGAAGATGCGAAAGACCATGCCAAAGCCAAGGTCCGAGGTATCCAAATATGCTCCTGTGGTAACCACCATTGAGATAAAACCGGAAAAGGTGAGGGCCCTTATCGGTCCAGGAGGCAAAGTCATAAGGGAGATATCTGCGACCACAGAAGCGAAGATCGATGTGGACCCTGATGGCAAGGTGGTGATAGCCACGCCTGATAAGGAGAAATCAAAGAAGGCCGTGGAAATGATAAGCAACATAATCCAGGACGCGGAGATCGGCAAACTTTACCTGGGCAAGGTGGTCAAGATAATGGATTTCGGGGCCTTTGTTGAGATATTTCCCGGAACGGACGGCTTGATACATATTTCCCAACTGGATAGGGAGAGGGTGGCCAAGGTAAGCGACGTCCTCAAGGAGGGCGATGAGGTGCTGGTGAAGGTGCTCGATGTGGACAAGAACGGAAAGATCTCACTCTCGCGGAAAGCCGCTTTAGACGAAAGCCTTGACGATGTATCGTAAGACCGTTCTGGAAAATGGACTCAGGATAGTTACAGAGAGCCTCGGTCATTTCCAATCCCTGTCCCTTGGAATATGGGTCAACGTGGGGTCCCGGGAAGAGAGGGAGGAGGAAAACGGGATCTCCCACTTCATCGAACACATGATATTCAAGGGAACCCGCACGCGTAATCCCCTCCAGATTGCAAAGCAACTTGATGCAATTGGTGGCCTTTCCAACGCCTTTACCGGCAAGGAAAACACCTGTTTCCACGCCAGAGTACTCAGCAAGCACTTCTATGAACTGGCCGATATCCTTTCGGATATCTTCCTCAATTCCATCTTTGATCCGAAGGAAATGGACAGGGAAAGACAGGTCATTCTACAAGAGATCAATATGGTCGAGGATATGCCCGATGAACACATCCACGTCCTTTTCAACCGCCTCCTGTGGGTGGAGCACCCCCTCGGTATGTCCATCCTTGGGACGAGTGATACAGTATCAAGGATTGATAAGGAGGATATCCTGGGGTATATAGGAAGGTTCTATAGGCCGGAGAGGATAATTATTGCAGCGGCGGGCGACGTGGAGCATGAGAAGGTAGTGGATTTTTTCAGTCCCCTCTTCGGGGGTCTTGAACCCTCCGACGATGTTACCAGGAGGGCTCCCCCGCGCATAAACGGCGGCGTCTCATGCCATCAAAAAGAACTTGAACAGGTACATCTGTGCCTGGGAGGCAAAGGTCCTCACCTTTCGAGCGACTTTCGTTATGCAGGCGCCCTGTTGAACACGATCCTCGGAGGGAACATGAGTTCCCGCCTGTTCCAGGAGATACGTGAGAAAAGGGGGCTGGCTTATTCTGTCTATTCCTTTATCACCTCCTACATCGACACGGGAATGTTTGGTATCTACGTAGCGACAGATCCTCTGGCCGTCAACAAGGTCCTGGGTATCATAAACAGGGAGGTGGGCAAGATTCTAAGGGGTATGATATCCAAGGAAGACCTGGAGGCGGCAAAGGAGCATCTTGTGGGATCTATTATCCTGGGAGCGGAAAGTACGGACAGCAGAATGATGCGGCTGGCCAAGAACGAGTATGTCTTTGGAAAACATATCACCTACGAAGAGCTTGTTCAAAAGATCGAGAAAGTGACCATTGACGAAGTAGTAGCGGTGTCCCACGAGACCTTCCAGGATAACGGTGTCTCTCTTGTAACACTCGGCCCCGTTGACGGGGATGATCTGGAGTTGGCGTGCCTGCACTTCAAATAGTGCCAGGCCCCCCGGGTTCACCTGTGAGGCTACGCCGGGATAGGGGGGTATAAAGAGTCGTTGGGCGGAGTGGGGATAAAGATAAAACGCCTCGACGGGGGCAAGGACATTCCATTGCCTTCCTATGAAACAGAGGGTTCCTCCGGCATGGACCTCAGGGCGGCGGTTCAGGAGAGGGTGATACTGAACCCCGGTGAGATAAGGCTTATCCCTACCGGAATCGCCGTGGCAGTTCCGCGGGGCTATGAAGCACAGATAAGGCCCAGGAGCGGTCTTGCCTTGAAACACGGTATCGGAATGGTGAATTCTCCGGGAACTATTGACTCGGATTATCGAGGTGAGATAGGCCTCATCATGATCAACTGGGGAAAGGAGCCCTTCACCATATCCAGGGGGGATCGAATCGCCCAGATGCTCATAACCAGGGTATACAGGGCGGAAATAAGCGAAGTGGATGACCTGGATTGCACTTCCAGGGGTGGGGGTGGGTTTGGGCACAGCGGTATCAAGTAGATCAGATCCGGAGTTGTTCGCGGCGACATGGTCTGTGGCCTCTTGGGTTAGGAGCTTTCAAAAAAATAGGTTTTCTGGAGCAGGGGTGGTATGCGATTTTCGGTTCTGGCTTCGGGTAGCGGTGGAAACGCATGTTACGTCGAGACGTCAAATTCCAGGATAATGATCGATGCAGGTCTCAGTTGCCGGGAATTGCTGAGACGCATGGAGCGTATTGAAGTGGACCCCCTTAAGCTGGATGCCCTTCTTATAACCCATGAACATATCGACCATATCAGGGGCGCGGGTCCCCTGTCCCGCCGGCTCGACATCCCGGTATACATCAATAACCGGACACTGATGAGGTCCAGGCGTATCCTGGGCAATATTTCGCGACCTGTAGTCATTCATACCGGGCAGGCAATCGCAATAAGGGACCTTTGCCTTGAGACCTTTACCAAATGCCACGACGCTGTCGATCCCATGGGAGTGATCGTTTCCTCCAATGGAATCAGGCTGGGGCTCCTCACGGACCTGGGTCGGAGCACGACACTCGTGGAAGATAGACTGAGGGGCTGCCAGGCCCTTATCCTGGAGTTCAACCACGATGAAGAGATGCTACAGTCCGGGCCGTATCCCCTGGAGGTGAAGAGGAGGATCAAAGGGCAGGACGGGCACCTTTCCAATGTGCAGGCCGGCTCCTTGGTGCAGTCGGTATCTCACGAAGACCTGAAACTGGTCGTGCTTGCCCATCTAAGCAAGATCAACAACGACCCCCAGAAGGCCCTGGATGAGGTGGAAAATGCCCTGAGCACATGTGGCAGAGAAGGGGTCAGGATAATAGTGAGCGAGCAGGACCAACCCGCTCCCATGGTGGAATTTCGTCCTCCCAGGCCTTGCCAGGGCATCCCCCTGGACGTCTTTTTCTGACCATGAACAGGGTGTCCAGGGAAAGGCGAAAAAACAGGCGGTATCAGTGTAGTTGTTGTGGGAGGCGGGTACCGTTTTGTTGGACATGTCCCTGTGGTTTCCAGATCTGCAACAAGTGTATGGAAGAGAACCTGTGGGGCCTCACCTGTAGCGGGGTGAACTGGCAGTGCCCGGATTGCGGAGCCTTGAGGCCCTATTAGTTTAGGCTTTCCGGCGCACGGGCGGGTTCGCACACTGCCGAAGGGACTCAGTAATCTCATAAGGGTTACCAGTAGTGGCGTTCCGTATCAATGAGATCAACCACAAGAAGATAGAAGACCCTGCGCTGAACGTGGTCCTTTTTCAGCCGGAGATCCCCTGGAATACGGGAAGTATAGCCCGGCTTTGCGCTGCCGCGGAGTTGAGACTTCACCTCATCCATCCACTGGGCTTTCATGTCGATGACAGGCACCTAAAAAGGGCGGGCCTTGATTACTGGTCGGAAGTTGACGTGGTGCACCACGAAAATTTTGATCAATTCCTGCGGTCCGTGGAACAGGACAGGCACAAGGTGTTGCTTGCCTTCAGCAAATTTGCCTCAGAACCCTACACCGCAGCAAGGGTGAATCGGGGGGATTACCTTCTCTTCGGGAGGGAAACCACAGGCCTCCCTGAGGAGATACGGGAGACCTTCCCCTGTTACAGGATCCCCATATGGGGGAAGGTGAGGAGCCTGAATCTCTCCAACACAGTGGGGATAGTTGCGTACCACTACTTGCATCGGATGGGGAGGTTCTAGGCCTTGTGCAGGACATCTGGTAGTCCCCATAACGT
This sequence comes from Deltaproteobacteria bacterium, assembly GCA_019308525.1. The sequence goes on along the minus strand of JAFDIC010000140.1, from coordinate 4,106 downwards.
CCGGGTGATCAATTCAAGGCATTTGGCGACATTTTCTCGATAGCTCCACCAGTAAGTCCATGGCCTTGTCCGCTGAATCGGGTGTCATTGTCCCCATACCGCAGGCAGGGGTAAGCAAGGATCTACCGGCCAGAAGGTCCTCCTTGAGGCCCCAGCCCTTCATCCGGCTGATCCCGTCGGAGAGCTTGTCATGGAGCTCTTCCACCGAATCCCTGCCGGTGAACTGATGCGTCGGGACGATTCCCCAGGCAATGGTTCCGCCCGATTGGATGAATTTTGAAATTCTCTCGGGATACAGGAGGAAGTAATCCAAGTATTCGTATGCGTCAAAGCTTATTATGTCCGGACCCGAGTCCGCTATCATGGACCAGTCAGTGTTACCACAGCAGTGAATGCCAACTAGAGCAGGGGACCTGTCCTTCAAGTATGAGATGAATTCTCCCAGGATCCCTATGACCTCTTCCCTTTGAATAGGAGTAAAGGCTGAACCAAACCCCGACAGGTAGGGCTCATCAACAAAAAGAATCGGCCTTTTCCCCGCCTCTTCCAGCCTTCTTATCTGCCACAGGGCCTTTATGGATAGACCTTTGACCAGGGCTTCCAGGATCTCAGGATTTTGGAGCAGTGTACGTCCGTCCTCGCTGGAAATGCCGGCAGCAAAGGTGATCGGTCCCACAGTCTGCCCCTTGATATAGGGGCCGTATCTTCCGGGGTCGCGACCTATGGCGTCGAGCGTTTCGTACAGGCCTGATGCATAATCCCTGCTGATGGCGAAATAGTCAACATCATCACCCAAGAAATGCTCGTAAAAGGTTACCAGCCTTGATTCCATATCCTTGCGGGATAGGGACAAGCGCTTGCCTTCTCCTTCCAGGTCCAGGAAGCTGAGGCCTTCGCTGAACTGTATGGCCATGCTTTCCAGGGGAGTAAGGTTGACGAACTGAGGCCAAAAGGGAGCCCTGGGAAACGATTCCAGTATCCGGCGACATGCCGTCTTCACGTCCAGGTAAGGAACGCTCCCGATGCCAGTGGCAATAAAATCAAAACGTGATTCCTGCCTCTGGGAATTGTCAATCATAGCAATACTGGTGCCCATTTGTTCATTAGGAAGGGAAATTCGGGCTGCTGTCGGGGCTGTTCCTAGCTCCCCGGATAGGCCCTTGCCATCTCGCGCATGCTTGACAGCCAGGACTGGAGGATAGTTACCAACCTTTCTTTTCTTTTCCTGTGGATATCCGGTGCCTTTTCCCGGGCAGGCTCCCTCTCAGGGGGCGGCGGTTCCCCTTCAAGCATAGACTTCAGTTGTTCAAGCCGGTGTTGGGAGAATTGGTCCTCTGGTTCCCTCTCCAGGACCTTCTCGTACACGCTGATAGCTTCCTGGATCTCGCCCTGGTTGAAATATACCTCAGCCAGCGTGGGCGTTGCTATATCCGGTTCTTCCTCCCCTTCTTCCAGGCCTTCCAATGGTCCTTCTTCCGGAGACAGGTCCTTTTCAGCCCCCGGCTCTTCCTCAGGTGCAAGCCCCTGCAACAGAGCCACGGCCTCCTCATCATCAGGGTTGTGGCTCAGGTAAAGCTCCAGCGCCTTTGCGGCCTCATCATTCCTTCCTTGCTCCGTGAATACTTGGGCCTTGAGCCTGTAAATGGAAGCGAATGAATCCAGTTGCTGCGATACCCTTTCCAGTTCTTTCTCTGCTTCTGATATCATTCCTGATTCAACATAGGCTTCTGCCAGTAGTTTCCTGATGGAAATATCATCGGGATAAGCATCCAGGGCCCTCCTACACCTCTCGATCACCCTTTCCAGGTGGCCTTCCCCTTTCATCCTTGAGAGAACCAGGAAAATGGTCGCCTGGGATGGGCTGTTTTCCAGAATTTCATCGTAGAAGTCTTCGGGGTTGATCATTTTGCATAAGCTCCCTGTCTAAAGATTGAAAAGCACCGCAAAGGGCAAGTCCCCATACCTTGGACTCCCTCATACCTTCAGATAAACTCTATACCCTAAGGGCATAAACAAGTCATTTCTCATCTGGCTATCCCTGCTCCGGGCTCATGGGCCAGATCATCCTCTTCCTGTTCCTGTTCTCTGCTGAACCTGTAAATGATCTCGTCATTCCTTACCAGTCCCAGCTCCTTCCTTATGAGGGACTCTATGTAATCAGTGTCTTCACTCCTGAATCGCCCTATTTCTTCGAGGAGGGCCTCGTTTTCCTGTTCGAGCTTTTGGATCCTGGCCAGATAGGTCTGCCTCTCCTTTTCCATTCGATAAAGGTGGATAAAGCCCCTCTCTCCAAAGCCGAGCCACCCTACGATCAGGCCCAGGAAAAGGAGACACAGGAGAGTAAACTTCAAGAAACCGGATCTTCTGAGCTTCAAAATCAGAGTTCTCCACCAGAAAATTCTATAAGATTCGATCCCCTTTCCATTGGGCGGCAATAATAACGGCATTGATGCCGGAAGATTTTGCGATATCCATGACTTCTACTACCCTTCCATGCCTTACATCCTTATCGGCCTCCAAGACCAGTTGTACAAAGCCCTTTTCCTTGATGAGGTCCGCAAGCCTTGTCCTGAGAGTGCCGGTGCCTATCTTCTTCCCTTCCAGGTAGATAGAGCCATCCCTGTCTATTACAAGGATGATTTTGTTGTCACTACTCTCCGCGATCCTATTCGCCACCTTCGGGAGACGGATGCGCACCCCGGAGGCCACATCAAAGTGTGAGGTCACCATAAAGAATATCAGGAGCAGGAATACGATGTCGATCAATGGTGCAATGCCCAGCCTTGGTTCCTCGTCTCTCTTTTTCTTGAAGCGCATGGCGTGGAATCATCTCCAGGACATGTCAGGCTCCAGCACGTCTATTCTTCAGCCTGTTGGTTGGTGTTCTCCATTAATTCCACGAGCTTTACGGAGTTTTCCTCCATCTCGAAAATCAAGGACTTTGCCTTATCCTTCACCACCCTGTGGCAGACAAGGGTGGGTATGGCCACGGAGAGTCCCGAGGCCGTCGTGATGAGGGCTTCTGCGATACCGCCTGCAAGCGGCCCGGGGTTGCCGACACCCTGGACAGATATCACGTTGAAGGTCTTTATCATGCCTGAGACCGTGCCTAGAAGACCCAACAGGGGTGTCAGGTTGGCTATGGTGGAGAGGATGCCAACGTGTTTTTCAAGTATGGCGGCCTCTCTACCCCCCCTTTCTTCGATGGCCTCTTTTACGAGCCACATCCCTCGTCCAGCGTTCTTGAGCCCCGCGAGGAAGATCTTACCGATCGATGAAGTATCTCCCTGGCAAAGAAATATGGCCTCCGAGATCTTTTGTTTCCTGATGAGATCTTCAACGTTCCTGATAAATTCTTCGGGGATGACTCTTTTCCTTCTCAATACCCAGATTCTTTCAAGAAATACGGCAAGGGCAACTATTGAACAAAATATTATGGGGTACATCAGGATGCCGCCCTTGACTATGAGGTCAACCACTGTCCAATCTCCATATGTCAAAACAAAATATTAATATAATAACCTACATTATACCCTTAAAGTCAAGGATGAGTAAAGGAATAACAAAAAAAACGATTTTGGCTAATGTTGCCGTCCCGGCATTGGTGGGGGAGGCCGCAATTCTCAAACAGATTGGCCTCCCATCCCGGCAAATGAAGGGGAAAGGGGATTCAAGTGGAAAACGCTCAGGTCCTGATTTCCTGGAGCATGAATACCGAGTAAGAGATGACGAAGCAGATCAGGGTAATCGCTATCAGTGCCAGCAAGTGGGGATATATGACGTAGATGCTTTGCCCCAGGGAGAGGGGATTCTGAAAGCGCGAGGCCGATAGCTGCTCCATGGGCCCCATGAGGATGATGCTGCTCGTGGTCTTGCGCGTGGGGTCTATGATGGTCTTGGAGGCATCCGAGTAAAGGACCATGGGGGATACCATTGATATGTCTTCCTTGAGTCGCGCGTTCCTTATGATGTCCATTTGTGAAGTTCCGGACTTTTGATCCACTGGTATGAAGGTATCTGCCAGTACGCTTGCCCCCAGGGAGACGAAGAAGGAGAGGAAGATCCACAGGGCCACCGAGGCCAGTGCGGAGGTGGCTATGCTCCTG
>JAFDIC010000139.1 GCA_019308525.1 Deltaproteobacteria bacterium | reverse complement strand
ATCCTCGGGGCCATGATATTCGGTTATTTTCTTTCCGTAACGAGGCTGCCCACGGAGCTGGCACATTTTGTCTCGACACTGCCCGTCAACCGATATTTGATCCTGGCCATCATCCTGATCATTACCCTGGCCCTCGGTTGCATAATGGATTCCATGGCAATTGTCCTGTTGACCATACCGGTTTTTTTCCCCTTGATTCTCAGATTGGATTTCAATCCCATATGGTTCGGTATCCTGGTAGTCCGCGTGACCGAGATGGGTTTGATCACACCCCCTGTAGGCCTCAATGTTTTTATCATAAGGGGAATCTCAGGGGTCCCCATAGGAAAGATCTTCCGCGGTGTCTTCCCCCATCTGGTGGCCGATGCCCTGGAGGTCATAGCATTGGTCCTTTTCCCTCAGATCAGCCTTTTCTTGCCCAGCTTGATGGAATAGGCCAATGGCCCTACCGGGGATTCCTGCCCAGGAGATATGAAGGCCTGAGAGAAAGAGAGAGATCAATATCATGTCAAGAACCAAGAAGACCTTTCCCCTGGAATACGGTGGGAAAAAACAGAGATTCGCCCGGTCCGTTGTGGCAGGTGACTTCGTGTTCCTGTCGGGATGCAGCGGAAGGACCCTGGAGACGGGAGAGATTTCATCCGATGATGTCAGGGAACAGGTCACGGTCGCCCTGGACAAGGTCAGACTGGCTCTTGAAGAGGCCGGGAGTTCCATGGAGAATATCGTGAAAGTGGTAATCTATTTCAGGGACATGAAGGATTACGAGATCGTAAAAGAGACCGAGATGGAATACTACAGGATCCATGCACCCTCCCTGGCCAAGAACCCGCCTGCAAGTACGGTCTGCCAAGTGGTTTCACTTTCCAGAGACGACATGCTCGTGGAGTTTGACGTAACGGCCCTGAGCGGCTGACAGGGAACCTTCCCTGGCCTTGTTCTATCGTTCCGGACTTCGATGCACTTTCAGGTAACAGGTAAGTAAGAGGGAGAGGCCTGAAAAGGTCGCTGCTGTCCAAAAGGCTGGCGAGTAGCTTCCGTAAAGATCAAAGACATACCCTGTGACAAGAGGACCGATTGAGGCCCCGATAGTGTAATGAAAGACAACCGCCCCCAGGATCTGGCCAACTGCCGCCAGGCCGAAGATCTCTGCCACGGCAAGGGCCTGAAGGGACATTATCCCCCCGTAGGAGGTACCGAAAAGAAAGCCGAACACATAGAGCTCCAGGTCCGTATTGGCCCAATTGACCCACAGGAGGGAGATAAACAGGAGGGAGAAGACGATCAGGAGGGCAGGCCTGACACCCATGCGATCGCTTGCCCCTGCAATCAGTATCCTGCTCCCAATGCTGGTCAGCCCGATTATTCCAAGGATCCTTGAAGCACTTGTTGGGAGCGTTCCCATGTCAATGGCATGGGGAACGATGTGTACCATGACGGTGTGAAGCGAATACCCGTAGCAAAAGTATATGGCGCAAAGCAACATGAACACCCCGCTTCTGACGGCGGCCCCAAAGGGCAATTCCACCTTTACCGGGGACCCTCCTTCCGCGTCATGATCCTCGCCATATGGTAAAAGGTTTACCTGGGCCGGGTCTCTCTTCAGGAACAGGGAAGAGAACAGGGCCAGTATGAAAGTGGAAATGCCAATCAGCAAATAGGCCTTGCGCCAGCCATAAAGGGTAATGATCCAACTTGCTATGGGAGGTACCAGCAAGGTGCCCAGGCCGACTCCAGATGCCATTACTCCTGTCATAAGGCCTCGCCTCCTGGTGAACCACCGGGCGATTGCCGGAACGAGCCCGGGCCAGACTGCGCCGATGCCTGCTGAGAGAATGAAGATGTGGACCAGGTAGAAATGACCAATGGATTGAATTCCGGACAGGATCAGGAACCCAATTCCAAGTAGAGCCCCGCTGGTCACCCCGATGATTCTGGGTCCGTACCGGTCACTGATTTTTCCGGCAAAAATACCGAGGAACCCGGCCATGACGGTCATCAGGGAATAGGCCCCGGAAGTAAGACCTCTTGCCCATCCGAATTCTGTTACCAGCGGCTTGAAAAAGACTCCGAAACTGTAGTTGATACCAAAGGTCAGGACCATGATGGTAAAGGAAGCTGCCACAACCAGGTAACCGTAGAAAAATCGAGGCTTAGTATTGTCCATAACGTCAGATTATGACCTCCGAAAGCCCAATAATCTGGAAGTTGGAGTCATTGAGATACAAATGGGTCAGCGATGTTTGATATCTCAATTGACGTCGAAGTTCAAACCACGGTCCATGAAAAAAAGCCCCGGCACAAAAATCGGGGCTATAAGGCTATTGGTTTGAGGCTTGTTGGTTTACATCCCCTTGCCAAAGGGGCAGGGGGGATACGTGCATTCCGGGCAGTCTTTGCAAAGTCCACCATGCCCAAGAAAGGCAAGGGTCTCCTTGCCTATCCTCTGGCCTGCCAGGACACGGGGTAGTATCAGGTCCAGCACCGTGGTCCGGTGATACAGGCCGCAGGCAGGCACACCGAGTAAGGGTATATCATCAATGTAGGCCACCAGGAACATGGAACCTGGAAGGACTGCCGCCCCGTAATGGATCTCCCTGGCGCCGGCGAGGCGAATGCCGTGGCGAGTGACATCGTCGGGATCCACGCTCATTCCACCTGTCAGCAACAGCAAGTCACAGCCACGGTCAAGTTGAGATCGAATAGCTTCTGAAATCCTATCAGGTATGTCCGGCGCAAAGGCCTGCGCAAGGACCTCTGATCCCAGTTCTTTCACCTTTTCGCTCAGAATGGGGGCAAAGCGATCTTCTATGAGCCCGTGGTAGACCTCGTTTCCCGTGATGATCAGCCCTACCCTGGCCTGGCGAAGGGGCTTGACAGAGAGCACAGGGCCGTTCTGGCTTGCCATGGCCGCGGCCCGTTCTATGGCACTGCGTTTCATTACGAGGGGAATCGCCCTGGTGCCTGCCACCATCTCTCCCTGCCTGACAAGGGTGTTGTTGTGCAGCGTTGCACACATCACCTCATCCACCATGTTGAACGCGGCAAGAGCGGCAGTATCCACGGTCAGAAGCCCATCCCTTGCCGCCAGTAGGCTTATCTTGCCCTCCCTGGGACCGTCTTTCCACGTGATGCCTTCTCCGGCAAGGGCCTGGGCAAGGATGAAGGCAGCGTCATTTTCGTGGATCTCGTCCTCATCAAGGTCAATGAGATAGAGATGGTTTTTCCCCAGTTTTTGGAGATGGCAGATGTCTTCATTGCACACGTTATGCCCCTTGCGAAAGGCCGGTCCCTTGAACTCTCCGGGCCGGATTTCCGTTATATCATGGGCCAGCTTTGTGCCCACTGCATCCTTCAAAGGTATCTTCTTCAACATGGCTTCAATTCCTCTGATGTCCTGTGTTCCAAGAATTTAGTCCCAGGTGCTTTGATCCCAATATGTCATTTGCGGCCTTTCCCCGTTGTGATCTTCTTTTGGGAGCCCAGCCCATGTCGGGCCAGGTGATTTCCCTGCCATTCTCAAAGTATGCCCCGTGAGCGCATGGCTTGCAGAGGACCTCATCGTTTACGATGACTTCCCGCTGGTCCCTGATAACTTGCCCGCAGCGCATGCATGCTACCTTTTTCCGGGTAGGGCCTGGAAGGTCAAACTCGCTAATTGGGACGTGTACTTCCTGGACCCTGAAAAGTACATTGTCGGGCATTCTCTGGTAGGCCTCGAGTTGTTGCAGGTGTTTGCCGGGTATTTCAGGGGCGTAAACACACGCGAGGTCCCGGCTCTCTTCCGTTGAGATAACCCGGTATGCCTTGCCGGTTTCAAGGTTGAGAAAGGTGGCGGCCATTATACCGTAGTCAAGGAACTTCAAGGACCTTCGCCCCAGTTTTGCGCCTGTTACATGGGCGATGGCATCGGCGGTGCAACGATCCATCTCCACGTAGACGATGAGCTTCTTTATCTGCTCATGGCTGGTCGGCTCATCCAGATCGATGAGGCGGCACCCAAGCATGGCCATGCGCACACCAACGGCCTGCCCGGGGCACAGATGCCCGTGTGCCTCAGCGGATGATGCCAGGAGTTCCTCGAAGGATTTCATGTGCTCTACCCCCGTGCCGGGAGTCTTTGTTGGGAGGCCTCAGCATCAACCAGAGAATCTTGGATTGATCCAACGACAGTGCCGGACCCTGGGGAGTGAGGCAACCCTGTTGCGGATAATTCCTCTTGCCTCCAGGTGTCAAATCGCCCCCGCAATCACCAAATGGAGTTCACAAACTCATGACCTGTGCGACGCTTGCTTATGTTAGTGTTAACATATGGTGAAACTAACATAAGAAAAACTGAGGTGTCAAGCCCAAAATCTCCCACTATCATCTGGGACGTAGATTCATAATTAAATAGTTTCCATCCATAAATGGCCCTTTTTCACAATCTCTGCGACAATCTGCGGAATTATTTGCCTGCCTGTGCGTGACACGCAGACAGGTGCGGCATACTACAGTATGCCTCCGCGTAATTCCTTGATTTCCTTGACCTTATAAAAAACTGCTCATTTCTGGATTGGAAACTGCCTAGCGCCCAAGATTGATTTATGGATGGGCACTAGATAAGTGGATTCTGAGTTCTGTTAATAAACGACATACTTGGAGTTTCCTATGCCACGAACTGCAAGACTTAACGCTCCGAGCGTCCTTCATCTTCACCACACAATGATCCGGCCGAGGTTTAAGCACAGGCACGAGCACAGAGCGTATCTTTTTCGGAACCTCTACAAATCTATCATCTGTCAAGAGGATCCTAACTGCTTGGAACTGGTGTGATACAATAGCGGAACAAGGGTGGCCGTGGTTTTGATCATGAGCCAAACCGGTCTTGTCGATGCCACAAAGAGACGATAGAGCATCTCCAAAATGAAACGGCTGGAGATGATTGGGGCTCAATTACTGAATTATGAATCTACGTCCCCGGGTTGCTCGAATGGCTCCATCCTGGGGCATTTCGGGCCAGCGTAAATCGAGTTAACTATTTGAAAAAGCAAAGGAATAGCTATGGGGTAACGCCTTTCTCTTGGCTCGGGGAGCCGTTCTTGAAATGAAAAAGGAACGTCCGGGAGAGAGGGCATTAATTAGAGGAATGCTGAAGCAATCGAGCCAGGTTTTGCTTGACCCTCGACACAAGATAACCTAAACTCACACCAGGAAAAGCACTTCATATCAATTCCTTATCACCTTACCTGTCACTATCAACTGTTCCTACCATTACGCCGATGCCTCCGGCTGGTGGGTGAGGTGAGGGAGAGAACCGGATCTTCGTTCGAAGGCCTAGATTTTTGTCAAAGGAGGGCAAGAGGATGAAGAGAATGTCATCTACCAGGGCTTTTTTCATTGGGGTCACACTTTTAGGTATCCTTGCGGCAGGGACGTCGGGCTTTGCGTGGAACCAGTCATATCATGCCTACGTGGCAAAAACGTGCCTGGGATTGGAGGGCAGATACATAGCGAGCTACAACGCAAGGATGGGCTCTACTGTGCCTGACTTTTTTTGGTACTTGAGGGATGCGGGTCTAATAGATGAAGAGACCGCTTATCGCCTACACGGAAACACCGAGGCGGAGTGCGTGTCTGGGGAGACCATCTACTTTTACAAGATCGCTCAAGGGCTCTTGGAGTGGTGGAACTACAGGCTGAGGTATTTCACCAGAGGGATCAGGACGCATGTGTATGCAGACATAGTGGCTCATAACCCTTATGAAGGTTATGTGGAAGGGACGAATAGATGGGCCGACACCCTTGAAACCCGGACCGGGGAGGACCGGGCCCTGCTGCATCTGGCGGCGGAGTTTGCCGCTGACGCACTCCTGGTACAAAAGTACGGGCTCCAGTTGAATGACCTCCTTTTCACTTACAGGCAAGGGAACTTCCTGGAACGGGCAATCGAAGAGGCCCTTGGGGGTGAGCCCGAGTTTGACGTCAGTGAAGAATTCAGAAAGTACATGGCCCTTGTCAGGGCATTAGAGAAGGCGGCATTGCTGTATGCCCCTTACCTGATCAAGGGCGGCGTGGACGAAGAGGCCTTGAATCAATTGGAGGGGAGTGAACTCCTAGAGGAAATCTCCACCCTCTCGAAGGAAAGCCTCGGGAGTTACTCAGAGGTGCTGAGAATACTGGTGGAGTATCCAAAAGAGATCTACGATACCCTGACCGCGGATGGGATTCACTGGGAGAAAGACGCGCTGAGAGATGCCATAAGCTTCTGTAAGAATCCTGTAATCTGTAACGAGTAGCAATCCGGGCCACGCAGTCAATCCTGCTTCAGGATAGGCGGGCATGGCCGACCATTCATCCTTGAAGAGCTGCTTCCGCTTTTCAAGAAAGGCCCTGATCCTGTTGACGGGCCTTTGCAAGAACAGCAGGGTCAGGGTTACACAAGCGACTATCCTGCCCGGTTTACTGATCCCTGGGAGCAGCAAGCTTGTAGCTGAGATCAAAGATAGATTTGTGGGTGGCAACATGAGTCGGGGAGCAACCTTCCACCGGTCCGGACGGGAATAAAGATTCCTGCCAGGGGATGATGCTCCAACAGAGAAATCAGAGAACCGGCTCATACACCAATTCATGGCGACCAAGGGAGCAAAGAAATACATGTGCTTCCATTGTTGACTTTTACCTTCTTTTGCTAAATATTTGATATGTTGAGATCAGGGTTTGTCCGCAGGAGTCCCTCCTTGAATCAAGGAAGGAATATGTCTCATTAACCTCAAAGAGAAAGGAGATCGCAATGCGGAAATATGTAATCATAGCAATTGGTTGTCTCTTGGTATTATCTGCCATGGGAGCAAATGCCCAGATTAAGAACCCTGACACGTTTATCCTGGCAAACTACGGAAACCTGAGGACCCTTGACCCTGCCGTAGCCTATGACGTGACTTCATCTCAAAGGCTATGGAATATCTACGAGCCCTTGATTTTTTTTGACGGCCCTCACACTGATAAGTTCAAACCATTGCTTGCGGTTGAGGTGCCCTCCCTTGATAATGGCGGCATTTCACCCGACGGAAGGACTTATACTTTTACCATCAGGAAGGGGGTAAAGTTCCATGAAGGAGGAGATCTGACACCTGAGGATGTGGTGTATTCTTTCAAGAGAAACATGATCGCAGATCCGGATGGCGGTCCCATGTGGATGCTGCTGGAGGCCCTTACGGGCAAAGGTTCTACGAGAGACAAGAATGGAAGGATAATCCCCGGCATATTCGACACCATTGACAAGAGCGTCGAGGCGAGGGGGTGGAAGGTCATTTTTCATTTACCCAGGCCCTATCCGCCGTTTTTGGGGATCCTGGCCTATTCTGCCTCTGTCATCTTGGACAAGGAGTGGGCAATAAGTAAAGGCTGCTGGGATGGCAACATCAATAATGCAGCAAAATATAATAACCCGGCGCCCGGCCATGAACCCCTGTTGAAGATTACCAATGGCACCAACGCATACAGGATGAAGTCATGGGAACCCAACAAGGAGTTCGTATTCGAAAGATTTGATGGTTATTGGGGCAAAAGGCCCAAATTGAAGAGGGCCATTATCAAGTATGTGAAAGAGTGGAGTACCAGGAAACTGATGCTTCAAAATGGAGATGCTGACCGCGTTCGAGTGGACAGTCAATACGTGCCAGAGGTGAGGGCAATGAAGGGGCTAAAACTATACGAGGTCCCTCAGTTGTCAGTAACAGCCGCTTTTTTCTGTCAGAAAATCAATCCCAAGGGCAATCCAAATATTGGCAGCGGAAAACTGGATGGCAACGGTATTCCACCCGATTTCTTCTCAGACATAAATGTACGGAAGGCATTTCTACATGCCTTTGATCGGGAGACCTACAAGAGGGATGTCTTCAACAACCTCGTGATCATGCCCACCAGTCCGAATATCGAGGGCCTGGCCTTCCATAAGGATGTCCCTGTCTATGAGTTTGACCTTGAGAAATCGAGGCAGTACATGAAAAAGGCCTGGGGTGGCAAGGTTTGGGAAAAAGGCTTCAAGATGATCATTACCCATAATACCGGGAACGAGATGAGGGAGGCCGCCGCCCTAATGCTTGCAGAAAATATCATGTCATTGAATCCCAAATTCCGGATTGAGGTTCGCAACGTGGAATGGAAAGACTATCTGGTCAAGTACAGGAACTTCATGTATCCGATGTTTATTATCGGATGGGGAGCGAACTATGCTGATCCACACAACTTCATGTACACCTTCATGCACTCACAGGGGGTCTATGGCCGCTATATGGCGTATAAGAACGAGGAAGTTGACAGGCTTTGCGAACTGGGCATTCAGACCATTGATCCAAAGAAGCGTGAAAAGATATATTACAGGCTCCAGGACTTGTGGTATTCGGAGGCCATTGCAATTGCCCTTTATCAGCAGATAGTTGTAAGGGCATACAGGGATTGGGTAAAGGGATATGTGCCCAATCCCATGCTTACCGATGCCAATGAAATGCTCATGGATATTTGGAAGGAGTAGTAGTTCTTTCACAGCCACCAATCTATGAGCCACCCCGGGACCGAGAGCTGCCCCGGGGTGGTTCCAGAGAGATGAAAGAAGCCTGGAAGCTTAATGGCGGCATTCATTATCAGAAGGTTCTTCTTCTTGATTTTTGTCCTTTTCGGCGTATCTGTCCTGCTTTTTGGCATACTCATGACGTTCAGCCCGGAGCGAAGGGCTGCCGCTTTTATTACAACCCCCCAACAGGCCAAGGACATTCCGAGGATAATCAAACAGTTTGGACTGGATGATCCCTTTTATGTCCAGTATGTTCGCTGGATAAGGGAGATCTCCAGAGGTAACCTGGGGTGGTCCCTGGTCGCGGCCAGGCCGGTGGGAGAGGCCTTTTTGCGATATTTCCCCGTTACCCTGGAGATGAACATGT
>JAFDIC010000138.1 GCA_019308525.1 Deltaproteobacteria bacterium | reverse complement strand
TTCAACGAAAAGGAAATCGAGAATCACATCAACCTGGCCAGAAAGCAAGACCGGTTCAGGAACCTCAACAGGGTGGTGAATACTGAGGGTGTCACCTCTTTGAAGATAAAGAAGGCCTTGAGAGAATTTTGTGAAATACCCCAGGGAGACCTGTTCATAAACCCCAATGAGGCGGAAGGGGTGAGAGTGGCTCTCATCGGCCACTTCATATCCAACCAGTTACCCTTCCTGGGCGTGGCCAAGCGTTATATCACCATCCGCGATGTGGATGAGATGCTCAACTACAGTTACTGGAACCCGAGGAGACCGGGAAAGATCGGAGGAAAGGCGGCCGGGATGTTTTTGGCCTATAGGATCCTCATGCCCCGTCTTTCCCGCAAGGACCCGGACTTCCAGGAGTACGTCACCATTCCCGAGTCCTATTACTTCAACTCCGGTATCTTTTCCGACTTCATCGACTATAATAATTTTCACCACTTTCACAGCCAGAAGTACAAGACCAGGGAAGCTATAGAGGAGGAATACAAGAACATCTCCCAGCTTTTCGAGGAAGCCTCCTACCCTCCTGACATGGTCGAGATGTTTAGAGACTTTTTGGAAAAGATTGGAGAGCATCCCCTGATTCTGAGATCTTCAAGCCTTCTGGAGGACAACTTTGGATATGCCTTCTCTGGGAAATACGATTCAGTCTTCGTGATCAATCAGGGGCCCCTGGAGGATCGCCTGGACTCCTTCATTCGGGGGCTCAAGAGGGTGCACATGAGCACATACGGGCCGGCCCCGATACTCTATCGCAAGGATCACCACCTCCTGGACTTTGACGAGAAAATGAGCATCCTGGTTCAAAAGGTGGTAGGGAAAAGGATTGGGAAGTATTTTTTCCCCATGGCAGCAGGAGTAGCGTTTTCCCAGAATCCCTTCAGGTGGTCCCCGCGCATCAGGAAAGAAGACGGGATCGTCAGGCTGGTCTTCGGGCTGGGTACGAGAGCAGTGGACCGGGTGGGCTCGGACTATCCGAGGATGATACCCTTGAGTCACCCCATGCTGAGGCCCGAGGTAGATGCCGCCCAGATCAAGAAATACTCCCAGCGGCTCGTGGATATCCTGAACTTGGAAATCGGTGGCCTCGACTCCGTCCCCTTTCAGGAACTCCTGCCAATGTTACCAAAGGACTACATATACCAGGTCTGCTCCTTTGAGGAATCAGGCCATATTTCCGCCCCCCTCTTTGCGGGTAAGCTCCCGGAGTTGAAGGGTGCATGCATAACGTTCGAGAATTTCATCAGGAGAAGGCCCTTCATCAACTTGATCAAGAAGATCCTCCGGAAACTGGAGGAGGCCTATGGGAGGCCGATAGACATAGAGTTCGCCTGGGATCAGGACAAGTTGTACCTCCTTCAGTGCCGCACCCTCTCGATGCCCGAGGAGTTGAACTCCGTTGAGCTGCCGGAGGACGTTCCTGAGGAATACATTGTGTTTACGACCAACCGGGTGCTTTCCAACAGTATCACCAAGGACATAGAATATGTTGTATACGTTGATCCAAAGGCTTACGCAAACCTGGGCTCATACGAGGAGAAGCTCAGGATAGGAAAGGTGGTGAGCCTGCTTAACAGGAAGCTTTCAGGCAGACGATACGCGTTGTTCGGCCCCGGCAGGTGGGGTAGTAATGATATCAATCTTGGGGTACGTGTGGGCTACGAGGATATAAACCGAACCTGTATCCTGGCTGAAATAGCCTTTGAGAAGAACGGGGTGAAGCCCGAAGTTTCCTCTGGCACCCACTTTTTCAATGATCTCATTGAGGCCTCCATAGTCCCGATAGCGATATATCCAGATGAGGCTGGAGTTTTGTTCAGGGAGGAATTTTTCCTGGAGTCTCCCAACAAGCTGGCTGCCATCAGCAAAGAGCTGGCCCCATTCAGTCATGTGGCAAAGGTGCTGCATGTGCCGGAGATCAGCGGGGGGAGGTTGCTTCAAGTATACCAGGATGTCAAATCACAAAAGGGGATAGGGTTCCTCGATTTCCCTGAAAAAGATGAATCATGACACATCTTGGCAAGGAACAGGGAAAGGCCTTTCCCCTTGAGGTCCTGAGCCGGGGATAGATGCAAATGACATACAGATTCTGAGGATATTGACTATGTACGTACGCATTTTGATACTTTTTGTTGCTTTCTCTTTTTGTTTCGCTGGACCTGCCAGGGGTGAAAGGGCTTATGTAACGGATTCCTTCAGGATTACCTTCAGGACAGGGCCGAGCCTGGAGAACAAGATTCTTGCCATGCTGGTATCGGGGCAGGCAGTGGAGGTCCTGGAGTCGCAGGGGGAGTGGAGCCGCGTCCGTCTCTTGGACAAGGATGGTGAAGAAGAGGGCTGGGTCTTGACTCGCTACTTGACTTACAGGGTTCCCTGGGAAGTTAGGGCAAGAAAGCTGGAGAAGGAAAATATGCAGTTGAAGGAAAAGCTGGAGGAACTCAACCTGGACCTCCAGAGGACGATGCAAAGGGAGAGGGAAAGTTCAGGCCAGTTGGCGAGTACGGTAAAGGCCTTGACAAGACTAAAAAAAGATTATGTCACCCTAAAGGAGGGATCGGCCGGTTATCTCAAATTGAAAGCCAGTTATGATCAAATACAATCTCGACTGGAGAAAATCCAGAGGGATTTTGACCTGTTGAACAAAGAATACGATAGGCTTAAAGACTCCCAGAGGACACGGTGGTTCATAGCCGGGGCAAGTGTTCTCCTGTGCGGGCTGATTGTTGGCCTGATACTGGGGAAGAAGCAAAAAAAGAGGCGCTCATCCTACTATTGAACCCTCCTGGAAACCGGCTGGCGAAAAGAAAGGGGTTCACCCGGGCAGGGCTTCCAGGAGTTCAAGCAGGGGTCTCAGTTCCATGTCTCCCAGGGTCATCAGGAGTTCTTTGAGGGAATCCAAGGCTCGGGGAATGTAAGGCTCGAAATGGGCCTTTTTCTCTACCAGGGATAGATGAGAGAAGGCGCCGAGGATCTGGAGATTCCTCTGGATGGCCAAGTATGGAAAGTATTCTTCAAAGGCGTTGAGCGTGCCGGGGCGATTTCTTGAGAGAAGGCCCAGGTAGAAGTTGTAGAGACGCATCTTCTCCATGCCCGGCAACCCCACATATGGGTCAATGAGCAGGGAGGCCACATCATAGGCAAGGGGGCCCAGCCTGGCACCCTGCCAGTCCAGGATTCTTATCTTGCCCGATTTGACAAAAATGTTCCGTGATTGGAAATCCCTGTGCATGAGGTATTCAGCCCCCGCCCTGGAAGCCATTTCAGCCAAGTGCTGAAAGGGGCTTTCCAGGAATGACCAGTCCTGTTTCAGACCCAGGAAGTTGGTAAGGTACGCGTTCCTGAAATAGTCGGATTCATAGCGGCGCATAATTGTCCTGTCATAGCTCTCAGTCTGGCAGGTCCAGGTCCTGTCAAAGCCCTTGACGCCTTCGGTCTGGAGGCAGAAGAGCACGTGCAGCACCTGCTGGTAGAGGGAGACTCGCTCTTTCCTGTGGGAGGCAGCCTTCTGGAGGTTCGTATCACCTACATCCTCCATGAAAAACCACCCTTGTTCAAGGTCAAAACCATAGATCTCCGGAACGGGCAAACCCACCTCTCGGAGGTGTTGCCCTATCCTCAAGTAGGCCCTGTTCTCCCTTTCGAGGAACTCCGAGGCAGGCGGGTTCTCCATGATAACACAGCTAAAGTCATTGCCATGGAGGTGAATCCTGTAGAATCTCCTTCGCGAACCGTCACCGGCGAGAGGTTCAATCGAGACAGGGGAGCCTGAAAACCCCCGATGCCGGAGGAAGGCTTTGACCGCATCAAGTAGTCCCGCGCCAAGCTTCTTGGAGTCCATCTTTTGTCCGCAACCCCACGATATGAGGCGTTCCATGCACTCTGTCCAGGGGCCCAGGAGGAGACCCCGAGGCAGGATCTAGAGTATTTTTCCTACGAGGTCCCGGGCGACCGCCTGTGAAGAGGTAACAATGCTGTCCTCTATCCTGACGCCCTGTTCTACGCTTACCTCTTCCCAGAGAATGGACCGCCTTATTTCCACATCCTTTTCAAGATGGCTCCTTGCCCCCACGATCGCCCATTCCTCGAACTTCACGCCGGGGCCCACGTAACAATCATGAGCGATTGCAAACGGCTCCTTTAGGAGTTTCCTGTTTGCTTCCACATAGGATGCAATCGTCCCCACGTCAAACCAGTAATGACCCTGCGCGACATATGCCTTGATAGGTTCCCGCAATGCTATAAGATCCCGGTAGCAGGTAATGATATCCGAAAACTGATCCCTGGGTATGTGCTTGAGGGCCCGAGGATTGATGATGTGTATGCCTGTGAAGGCGAGTCTATCCGGCATATTGCCGTGGCCGATGTCACTGATACGGTGGTCATTTTCCATCTTCACCTGGTTGAAGGGTTCGCGGTCATGGAGGACCAGGGTTACAAGAGCCCCCGAGTCTTGGTGAAACTTGCGTACATCGTTAAGATCTATGTTTGTCAAGATATCACCGTTGATTACCAAAAAGGATTCCCCGTGCCAGAAGTCTTCCGTATTCTTTATACCGCCACCAGTGCCCAGGATTACGGGCTCCACTCTGGCTTCTATCTCCAGTCCGAAGGCCTTTCCTCCGCCGAGGTAGTCAAGCAGTTGTCCATGATGGTGGTGAGCGTTGACGATGATTTTGCTTACCCCGTGGCCCTTGAGGTACTCAATTGTCCTTCCGATGATGGGCTTGTTGACAATGGGAACGAGGGCCTTTGGTCTGAAGCGCGTCAGGGGGAACAGCCTGGTTCCGAGCCCCGCAGCAAGGATCATGGCTTTCATGACGAGAAAGAATTCACTATTTCCTTTTTTTATTGCAATTGTCCTTAACTGACTATAGATGAATAGTAGGCAAGTCAACCGAAAAATACCCCTTCTATCCGTTGGTGCCAGGGGTAAGGCGGGAGCTTCCATTGGGGACCACGCTCGAGCTTTCAGAACTTGACGCAAAGATCGGCCAGCTTTTTATGATCGGTTTTCCAGGCCGGGAACTGGATGGGCAGACCAGGTCCCTCATAAGCCGCCATAACATCGGCGGGGTCATCCTCTTCTCGAGGAACATCGCGGACCCGTTACAACTGGCGAGCCTGTGCAAGGAGCTTCAGCAGGAGGCCATTGCTGCCAACCGGACTCCACTTTTTATCGCCATAGACCAGGAGGGCGGGAGAGTTGCCAGGCTGAGGGCACCCTTTACCCGGTTCCCGGGTAACAGCGCCATAGGAGCTTCTGAGAACCCCGTTGAAGAGGCGGACAGGTTCGCAAGAATTACGGCCGAGGAACTAAGGCTGGTTGGGATCAATATGAATCTTGCGCCCGTCCTTGACCTGGGGGGCGGCGACGTGGAAAAGCACCTCATGGGGCGGACCTTTGGAGAAGATCCACAACTGGTTTCAAGCCTGGGCAGGAAAGTGATACGGACCCTTCAGGAAAACGGCATAATGGCCGTAGCCAAGCACTTCCCAGGATTGGGGCAGGCCAGGGTGGACCCCCACCACGATCTGCCCGTAATAGATATCCAGCCAGAAGAAATGGAACAAACCCACCTGGTACCCTTCAAGGAGGCGATTGCTCAAGGGGTCTGTGGAATAATGACATCCCATGCGGTCTATGAGGCCCTTGATCCCGGACGGCCTGCAACTATGTCCCGGGCCATAGTAACCGGCCTCTTGAGGGAGAAAATGGGTTTCCAGGGGCTGGTGATAACCGATGACCTGGAGATGGGCGCCGTGAGAAGACACAAACCGGTCGCGGAAGGGTCCATGGATGCCCTTGAGGCAGGCGCAGACATCCTGCTGATTTGCAAGGATCAGGCCCTGTTCTTTGATTCGCTGAGGCTCATAAGAAATAATATCCTCAAGGGAACCCTGTCCCTAAACAGACTCCAGCAGGCCAACGATCGAATAGCAAGAGCCAAGTCCCGCCTCCTGGACCGGGCTGAAAAAATCTCCCTTGAAGACGTAGAGGCCTATTTCAGGTGGACGAGGCCCTAATCAGTTTGTCCCAATCCATTGTTTGGCCAATTTGACCGCATCCATGGCATCCGTGCCATAAGCATCCGCGCCGGAATATTTCCTCACCTCTTCGTCAATTTGGCCTCCACCGATCATGATTTTGACATCGTCCCTCAGCCCTGCTTCTGAGATAGCCTCCACGGTTGCCTTCATGGAATCAAAGGCCAGGGTCAGGAACCCGCTCAGCCCTATGACCGATGGTTGAAAATCCTTTATGGAATCAACAAACTTCTGAGGGGGGACATCAATACCCAGGTCCAGTACGTCGAAGCCGTTGACGTCGAGCATGAAGACCACAATATCCTTGCCGATATCGTGGATATCCCCTTCGACGGTCCCTATGATTACCTTGCCGAGTTTTTCCGTCTCTTCTTCCCCCTGAAGCTTGGGCTTGACAAATTCGGATATCTGCTTGAGCATTTCACCCGCCATGACGAGCTCAGGCAAAAAGAAATCACCCTTCTCAAAGCGATTCCCCACCTCTTCCATGGCCTCTTTGCAAGCATCAAGGATGTTCATTGGATCTTCACCACCGTCGAGGAGATCCTTTGCGATACTCACGGCCTCCTTCTCCTTCATGCCGACCATCGCGTTGACCAATTCCTTGGACATGTCCCTACCTCCTTTCAAAGTCGAAATTTCATGAATTAATACACCCCATATTCCTTGGAAAAGTCTATCATTGCCTTTACATTCTCGGCCCTAACTTCGTCCATGCCTCCCCCGGTCGATAGGATGAATCCTCCATCTTTACCGGCTCTATCAATGAGTTCTTTACAATAGGCCCTTACCTCCTCCGGTGTTCCTGTGCACAAGAGACTCAAGGGGACATTCCCGGCCAAGCAGGCAACCCTACCTACCGTATCCTTGGCCCTTGCCATATCCGTCTGATCAAACCACCAGATGGTCCTTGCCTTGGGAAGGTCAGTGATGAGGTCCAGCCGCGAATTATACCTTCCTTCCGCAAACAAGAGGGGAATCATTCCTTCATTTACCAACCCTATGATGACCTTGCTCAGGGTGGGCCAATAAAAGGTCTCAAACTGCTTCTCTGACATGAAACCGTCCGCTCCCTTGTGGAGAGGCATGAAAATAATGGGATGTCCGTTAGCCCTTCCCGCCCTGGCACCCACCTTGACCATGAAAGGCACCATCTTCTCGCAGGCTTCCAAGAGTTCTTCGGCATGCCTGAACATATCCATCATTATGCCTATGGTTCCCCTTAAGCTATCGCCGATTGCGTCAAAGGGCGCCTTTGAAAAGCCCCCGCTAAAGGAGGGGTACCCCATTGCCATGATTTTGAGATTCAAATTCCTAAGGCCGCTGAGCCAGTCTTGATCTGCGTCCCCGGCTTCCATCAAGACCCGTAATGACCCTTGAAGTTCTTCCTTTCCAAAGGGCAGCATTCCCGAGGTAATGAGGGGTAATTCGTGAATGGGGGGTAGAAGGGGAAAGCCCTCCAGTCCCTTCAAAGAACGGAAAATTCGGGGAAAGTAGACACTTAGAAAGAAGCCGGTCGGGTCATCGATAAAATCCTGGTACTCCTCTGCCTTCATATATTCCTGTTCGACAAATTGGTAGGTACGTTCCTTGGCGATTCCATGACCGGGCCAGTGGTAAAATGTGCAATCCAGGATGTCCAGGACCTTCCCAGGGGTGAGGCTCGTGGGAGCGGCATAGGAATCCGGGTCAAAATCCACGTAGTATTTTTCCCATGCCTGAGCCAGCTTGGCCTTGTCGTAGTGGCCGTCATAGGGCGTGAATCCTGCATATTGGAGAGGGAAGAATCCCGGGGAGGGGCATACGGGTACGCGGCCCGGCGGCTCCCCCAATTCAATGGCCCTGGTTATTATCCCAACCCGCTCCTTGTATAATCTTTCAGCCTCCGGGCTGACAAAGGGGATATCTTCGCCGCTGAACCAGCGGTTTTTCAGCTCCTCGAGTCTCCTATCCGCATGCTTTTCGGAATAAACCCATCTATCCACGATTTGCGCCCTCCATGGAACCCTTGAAGACCAAAGATTGATGAACTCGTAAAAAGTCAAAATTTGGATGGCAAAGTAAAAAGCTTCAAGTAAGTATTCAAGTTGAGCTTGCGAAATCCCGCCATCGGGAGCGCGCGAATCTCGTGTGATCACCGCCAAACATCACCGGTATCTGCGAGAGGCATACTCAGCGTACGCAGCAATCACAACGAGATGAAGCCCAACGCAGATCCTTGGATCCCGCTCCGCGGGGAATTGGACTTTTTGTGAAGCCATCAAAGACTGAAAAGGGCAATTACATTGTGAGTCCTTTGACCCCTGAACCTCGTACAGGGAACCGGTCCGCCTGATTTATAAATATATATATGGAACCTTGTCAACAAAAACTTTTTCCTGTAACATTCAATGGACTCTTGCGGTGGAGCCGAGAATCATGGGGCTCGAGCGTTTCAAGGACCGGGCAAAGGCAACTCCCAAGGCAGATCTTCAACGTCTTGATCTATTGCGAAAGAACGAGGGATGGCAAATATCACAGACATTGATCGCACGTCTTACGAACCTGCCTATGTTCAACTCGTAAACATCCTTAAGGAGCAAATAGCAGCCGGTGCCTACCTGCCTGGCAGTAGGTTACCCTCGGAATCCCAGCTATGCAAAAGATACAAAGTAAGCCCCATGACCGTGCGCCGCTCGATCAAGGTCCTGCTGGATCAAGGCGTTGTTGCCACCATCCAGGGGAGCGGTACCTTTGTCAGGGCGCCCGAGATGGGGGAAGCATGCTTCAGTCTCGAGGAGTTCCATAGTTTATTCAAGGACAAGGCAAACACGAAGGTTAAGATACTTGAGGCGATGGTCACAAG
>JAFDIC010000137.1 GCA_019308525.1 Deltaproteobacteria bacterium | reverse complement strand
GAAACCAGTATATCCACCTTCCCGTACCGCTTGACGGTCTCTCCGACCATGGTCTCCACTTCTTCCATCTTTGAAACGTCACACTTATACCCGAAGCATTCTCCCCTGGCCTCTTCAATTTCCCTTACGACCGTATCGATGTATTCCTGGTTGATGTCGTTGACCACCACCTTTGCGCCTTCCTTTGCAAAAAGCAACGCATCGGCCCGGCCCATACCATTCCCTGCTCCTGTAATAATTGCGACTCTGTCCTTAAGCCTCATGTCTTACCTCCTTTCCTAATGAGCGTTCATTTTTAGTTTGTCATGTCTCTTTTTTCAAGCCCTACTTCTCCCGCATCACTTTGCCCCTGCCAAAAAGAGGCCTCATACTACAGAGTTCGTGGATATCTGAAGGTCCAGTTCCACAGGAACTGGTTCAGGATGAGAAGGGTTTGTCGAGGCCCAACCCCAACAATTGCGAAGGTATTACCGACCTCTTAATCTCTTCGCAACAGGCCACGTTTCTTCTGGGCTCCTCCTTGCAGGCAAGGCCACGGTGGCCGTTCCGGGCATCGTGTCCTCTTCACGCTGGTTCATCGCATGGGTCTCTATATCCACACAGTGCTCCCCCTCCTCGTCCACGTACTTCTTCACCACCTTGCCTGTCACCCTTACCATATCAGAAAGATAAACGAACCTCCTGTACTCTGCTCTGCTCTTCTTCAGCCAGCCTTCGTCGCCCATCCAGTTTGTAAGCAGATGTATCTGCCAGCAATGTCTCTGGGTCCCCACATCGTAAGGAAAAGGCAAGCCCATGGCATTTGCCGCCTCCTTGTTGTAATGCACGGCGTAGATGGGCTCCAACGCGAAAGTATTAGGGTCACGGAATGCCCAGGCAGGTTTCTTCCGATACTCCCGCAGTGCGACACCGTGGGCCATCAATCTCGCGGGGGCCAGTCCGGCCACGCACATGGCCACAATGTCCGTAAGCCCCAGTGGACCTTTTATGACGGGCCTCAATTCATCCCCCACGCTGACGTCCTCCCAGTAGCGTGGGACCGCACCCCTTATCTCTTCAGAGAGGATCTCCTCTTCAATGGCCTGAAGTTCCTTTTCGGTCCAGGGATGGGGAAGTTGTATCTTCTTATATTTACCCTTTTTCTTGGCCTCCTTTCGCTCGGTCCTTATGACCAGCCTGATGACTTTTGCCACCAACTCCCGGCCCTGGTTAAGATATTTGTCCTCAAAATAGTCAAAGACCATCCTGCCGGCAAATTGACTCGGCTTCGGGCCCTCAAAATCCAGGAAAGTTTCCTCGGGCCTGATCTTGTCGCCGACCCTTATGGGGATGTAAAACTCCATCTCGCTTGCAGAGTGGAACCCGGCCAGCCCTCTCCAGCCGAACTGAATCCCAGCAAGGACACTGAAAACCCAGGAAGGGGGCGCTATTATACTCCCGTACCTGGTCTTTCCCGAATACTCCTCGTCCCTCCAGAGGGGGTTCCCGTCTCCAATACCGTCAACGAATCTTCTTATGGCTCCCCGCGTGGCCTCCTCATTGAAGAGGTGCCCCTCCACCCTGAGCTTCAGGCCTCTCTTTTCCTCCATTTCCTTGATAAGCTCGGGCGTGAATTCACCCTCTGTCATTCTTGCTTCCCGTTCCGCCACTCAAACCTCCTCTCTACAGCCCCAACGGTTTTTCTTACTTATCAAGCGTTCATTCTAATAATTATGCCCTTAAGGAACTTTTGTCAACCAAAATTTGCGTCCCGGAGGCCGGTATGATATGTAGTATCTCTTTGCTCCACACGGGTGTTTTCTCCTCCTCAGGGAAGTGCGTCCTATTGCAGCGTAACCTCCGCTCCAGGTGCTAAATGTTCAGACGGAAAATCGCTCGAGTAGAGCAATGAGAGACGGATCGGAGCAAGAGACATGAATAACATTGCTGCCATAGGGTTTGACCTCTTCAATACCCTGATATTCTCCGATAACAGTACGCTTGGCGAGGCCATGGGTAATCTTATCAGGAGTTTACGCGGCGAGGGGCTCTCTTTGGATGAACAGTCCTTTGCCCGGACATACCAGGAAACCGCCCTGGGGTTCTTTGAAGAGTGCCGAAGAACGGGTATTGAGACCCATAACCGCTTTTGGATAAGCACTACGTTGGGAGAGCTCGGTTACAGCATAGGTCCTGACGATCCGGTTATCGCCAGGGCGGTCGATGCCTATTTTTCTGCCTTTTTTCCCCACTGCCACCTCGTCCCCGGGACCTTGGAAATGCTTCAGAGCCTCAGGAGAGATTACCATCTCGGTCTGTTATCCAATTTTACCCATCCCCCGGCTGCCAGGAAGATTCTGGATCTACAGGGTTTGACCCCTTTCTTTGAAGTCATTCTCATATCAGGAGAACTAGGTTTCCGTAAGCCACACCCCAGGGTGTACGAAGCCCTCATCTCCAGTTTCTGCGCCTCGCCGGGGCGAATTCTCTATGTCGGGGATGACCCTGAACCGGACATAATAGGGGCTGAAAGGGCAGGCCTTCGCCCCGTGTGGACTACCTATGTTAAGGAGCGAGGGCTGAGCCGCATGCCCATGGGCGTTGATTCATATGCGGAAGCCCCGGGCAGCCACGTCCCAAGGATTTCCTCATGGGAAGAACTCCTCTCCCTCCTGGGCAAGTAAGCGCCTTGGCAGGATTTGGCACTTTAGGGCCAGGGTTCCTCTGAGGTCAAATTCACGAAATCTTTAGAAATTGTTCTTGAACAAAAGCCTATTTCGTGGGATAAGGGAAAAACTTCAGCAGGCGGCTCAGATGATGGAAGGGTGTATATTGTTCGCTGGACCGGGGAGGACCGTGAGACAGCCGGCTGAGACAAAAGAGATGGAGCTTTATAGGAAAGCTCGGAATGCTCTATACTGTCTTTCGTTTCATCGGGGATGAATCGGTACTCAAAGGCGTGATAGCCGATCTTCCTACCGTAGCCTTGCTGGTGGTAATCGCCGGCTGCATCCTTGTCCTGTCAAAGGGCGCGGACTGGATGATCGACGGAGTGGTCCATCTTTCACGCCGCACAGGGATGCCCAGGATCGTGATAGGCGCAACCATCATATCCCTCGGCACCACCACCCCGGAGGCGGTGGTTTCCGTCATGGCCGCATGGATGGGCGACCCGGGACTTGCCCTGGGCAATGGTGTAGGCTCCATCATTGCGGATACAGGCCTCATATTCGGCTTGACATGCATTATTTCAAGGGTACCTGTCAACAAGTATATACTCAACCGCACCGGGTGGGTCCAGGTCGGCGCGGCCACTCTCCTGGTCGTGGTCTCGGTCCTGATATTGATCTCCGCCAGAGGAGACCCCGTACTGGGTCGAGGCGTCGGGTTCTCTTTCCTGGCCTTGCTCGGCATCTATATGTACATGACCTATCTCTGGGCAAAAAGGGGTGGTGACCTGGCGCTGGATGGTGAAGCCTTGGACGAATCTGAGCTTATGAGCCTTCCCAGGTGCTGGCTCGTTCTCCTGGTGGGGCTTTTCATGGTCGTCCTCGGGGCCAGGATCCTGGTCCCCAGCGCATCTGAGATTGCCTCCAGGCTGGGCGTGCCCGAAGACGTCATCGCCGCGACAATGGTGGCCTTCGGCACCTCGGTGCCGGAACTTATGACCGCGATAGCCTCTGTCAGAAAAGGGCATCCAGAGATTACCGTGGGAAACATCGTTGGTGCGGATGTGTTGAACTGCTTCTTTGTCATAGGCGCCGCGGCGGCCGCACGCCCCCTGGAGATCCCTCAGAACTTCTATCTCTTTCATTTCCCTGCCATGCTGGTGATCCTGTACTCCTTCAGGTTTTTTATTCACAAGGATAAGGATGGCTTTTTCAGCAAAAGCCAGGGCACGTGGCTGCTGGGGGTCTACCTGGTTTATGTGGCCCTTCAGTACGGGCTCAATATCGGTACAGTCCATGGAACCGGGTGAAACGACTTTTGACTTGAAAAGGCGCTCCTAGGTGGATTTGAAGCTTAGTACTTCAGTGTGCAATTGCGCTCGGCTGTCTCTCTCGAATGAGAATCCCTATTAACCAAGGGGATCGTGGAAGTCCCAACCGATCCATTGATCACGCTGGGCACACTTGAGTGGGGCAGCGGAAAAGCTCAGAAGAGCCACCCATTCATCATGCCAGATGGCGATGTAGCGAATGGTTTCTCCGATCTTTGGCAGAGAGCCCGGGTAGCGATGCTCCTGCATCAAGTCTTGGTCGCCTTGGTCTTCGGACGAGCAAACGGACCGGACAAGTAGTTAAGGCACATCTACAGTAGTTCCGCCAAAGGCGGAGTGCACTAAAGATCAGTATATACATCATAGAGGAGTGACTGTTGAGGGACAGGTGTAAGAAAGTGATATGCTGGGAATTATAGGCAAGAATAATTTCATCCTGGGGGTGTGATAAATGCGTTGACACCTTGAGGACTGAGTGTGATATACTAGACACGTTCAATCTCTGTTTAGCCTTATGAATTTCAAGGCCCGACATTAGGTGGGCCTATTTTTGATGGTTAGGCCCTTTGAACAACCTTTAATGAACTGTTGACAGGCGAACGGATATTCAAAGGGGCCTTTGAAACATTCGAAAGTTTTATCAAGTTTTTGAGTGAGGAAACCGTGTTGCCGTCCCCGGAGTCGGTCTTGCAACGGCCTCGTGACAGCAAGCCCCCAAGAGGGGGCCTTTACATAAACCTTTTTGTATCCAGTCCTAAGGAGGTAGACCAGTTTCAACATGCCAAATTCCGTTATAACTGCCACGGGTTGCTATATCCCCACCCGAAAGGTACCGAATGAGTTTTTTCTCCGCCATGAATTCTATGGGCCCGATGGACTAAGGCTTCAGAAGTCCAACCGGGACATTATCTGTCAGTTCCGGGATATCACATGTATCAATGAAAGAAGATATTTGACGGATGGCTTGAATACATCCGATATTGCCTTTCAGGCGGCAAAACAGGCATTGCACGGTGTAGACAGGGAATCCCTGGATTGCATCATAGTCGCTCACAATCTAGGGGATTTGAGCGCGGACGGCAGAAGTTCCGATATGGTCCCAACCATTGCCGCCCGGGTGAAGCACAGGCTGAGAATAAGGAAT
Organism: Deltaproteobacteria bacterium; assembly: GCA_019308525.1. The sequence goes on along the minus strand of JAFDIC010000137.1, from coordinate 3,823 downwards.
CCTTATACCGTAGCCTTTGATGTTCCCTTTGGCTGTCCCGGGTGGCTGCACGGGATAACCCTAAGCGATTACTATATCAAGTCAGGCGCCGGCAAGAGGATTCTTGTTATTGGGGCAGAGACCCTGTCAAGGTTCTCGGACCCTCATGATATGGACAGCATGATATATGCCGATGGAGCCGGGGCCGCCCTCGTTGAAGCAACGGAAGAGGATGCTGGAATCCTTGCCCATGTGACAAGATCCGACACCTTTGAGGAAGCCTACCTGCTGTGGGTTGACAAATCATACAACCCCAATCTCAATAGTGGCAAACTGTTCCTCAAAATGCATGGTCACGATATTTATAAGTACGCCATAAGGACGGTGCCTGAGGTGGTAAAGCAGAGCCTCGACAGGGCCGGTGTAACTTTGGCGGACGTGAAGAAGGTCCTCATACACCAGGCGAACCAAAAGATGGATGAGGCTATATTGAAAAGACTCTTCAAGTTGTACAACACCAAGAATATTCCTGACCACATCATGCCCATGACGATTTCCTGGCTTGGCAACAGTTCAGTGGCCACATTACCCACCCTGTTCGACCTCTTGCAGAGAGGAAAACTTGACAACCATAGATTGCATTCCGGTGACATAGCTGTATTTGCCTCGGTGGGAGCGGGCATGAACATCAATTCTATGGTCTACAGGATACCCTGACCCGCTGAATGGGGATATGGGGTCTTTCAACAGCCCGGGTTCGATCCCAATCTTGCCAATCTTGGTACTTACCTTAACCGATCCTACGCTCCTAAACCATGCCCTGCTTCTGCGTTGGAGTGGCTCACCTGAAGAGGAGATTCGGCAAATAGAGGGCAAGCTGGGGTATCAGGACGAGAAGAATTACGCATCCGATCATGCACAGGAAAAAAGGGAAGATCCCCCTGAAAATGTCTTCCATGGGGACATCTTTGGCAACACTGCCTATTGCGAATACATTCACCCCGATCGGTGGGGTGATCTGCCCCATCTCCATTGTAAGGACGGTTATCACCCCGAACCATATGGGGTCGAACCCAAGGGCGGTAATTGCCGGGAAGATCGTAGGCAGGACGAGCAGGATCATTGGAATAACATTCAGAAGACAACCTAGGACTATGAAAAAGACTATGACCGCACCGAAAATAACGTATCTGTTTATCTCCAATCCCGTGACAAGATTCGCCAGGGCGAACGGTAACCTGGTCGCGGCGAGGAAATAGCCCAGAATGCCGACACCTATCAAAATAAGCAGTAGCTTACAGGTAATGGTCAATGAATCTTGAAGGGAAGACAGTATCATGGCTTTGTTTACCCTGCCCCTAATCAGAGCATAAACGAAAGCGCCCACGGAACCGATAGCACCACCTTCTACCGGGCTGAAAATCCCGCCAAGTATGCCTCCCAGTATAAGGATGAACAGGGCAAGCATGCCTACCACGCCCTTGAGCGATGTTATCTTCTCCTTGAGGGTCGTAACGTCTCCCCTTGGTGCCAGGGCCGGATTGAGTTTAGCCCTCACGTAAATGACGCCGCAGAAGAGTATAGCAAGAATAAGGCCCGGCACGATCCCGGCGACAAACAATTTGCCAATGGATTCCTCGGTGACAATGGCGTAGAATATGAACCCCACGCTTGGTGGAATAAGTATTCCCATCGTTCCCCCTGCGGCCAAACACCCTGTAGCGAGTTTCATATCGTAGTTGTGTTTCCTCATTCCAGGCAGGGCCACTGTCCCCATTGTGACGGCCGTTGCCAGGCTGTCGCCGCACACTGCCGAGAATCCGGCACACCCGGCAACTGAAGACATTGCGAGGCCACCGGGCATACGTCCCAGCCACTTGTTGGCAGTCTCAAAGAGATCTTCACTTATACCGGAGTGATAGGCAAACTCTCCCATGAGAATGAAAAGGGGAACAACCGTCAGCATATAGTTTGACGCTGTGTCAAAGGGCCCGATACCCAACATGGCAAGAGAAGGGCTTACCGCCTTGTATGCCACGATCATACCCAGCAGGCCCGTCAAGGCCATTCCAAAGCCGATAGGCATGCCTAGGAAAAGAAGAAGGAACAGGAATCCCATCCCGAGGATACCTGCCGAGGCTCCGCTCAACCCGGTGGGGGCCAAGCCGACCATTGGACCTATCAATACAAAACAGGCCGCCGCCAGGGCAAGAGTCAACCAGAAAGGTCTCCTGTCTCTGAGGGCATCTCCCAATGCCCTGACAAGATCCAGGGCGACCACAACGGTCAGTATGATAACTCCAAGCGCGGCGATAAACCAGAAGATCCAAACCGGAATCTCCAGATCATAGGTTACTATGTGGTCCTCTAGTTTCCTGATTCCCTGTGCAATTAGCTGGGAAGACATAATTCCGAAAAACACTGTGCAAACAAGATAGTGAAAGCAGGAGAGAGTGCCTTGCACCCATTTAGGGAAACGGGAAATGATGAATTCGATCCTTATGTGACCTTCGCTAAACTGGATATGGGCTATTCCCAAAAAGACTATGATAAGAAGCATGAAACTCTCAATCTCAATTCCCCCAGGGACAGATCCCTTGTAAGTGAAGCGGGCGATGACGTCGAAGAACACAGGCAGGGGCATAAGCAGGAGAAAACCCATGCTTACATAGTTGACTATTCGACTCACGGGGCCAACGATTCTTTCAAGGCCACAGTCAATTGACTCGAGGTTTATTGCCATAAAAGGACCATTCTCTTTCCTGGGTTGAACCCTAGGGCTTCCCAGACATAGGTCCCCGTGGAAACATGGGGACCTATGTCGTCCTTCATCTTACTTAGAGTATCCTAAGACCGAGCCCTTTCATCCTATTCCTCGTAACCTCCAGTGGTTATCCGGGAATAGTACTTTCCAGTCTCTACTACGTCATCATGGATCTTTCTTGCATTCTCATAGCCCTTTCTTTCCATGTCCCTTATCCACTCTTCGTGTATATCCCGGATCTTTTCGAACCACCTTTCCTTCTCTTTTGGTGGCAGGACATAGAATTTGTGCCCTTGGCTCTTCATCCACTTGGCATCATTGATCGAGCCTTCATCCAGGGTCTTGCCGCAGGCCTGGGCCAACTTCCTACGTGTCGTATCCTCCAGTATCTTCTTGAGATCCGGAGGGAGGTTGTTCCATTTTCCGATGTTTATTGCCCCGTAAAAGGGATCACACATGAGGTCGACTATGGTATGGTACTTGGCAACATCGGTTATCTTGAAAGCCCGGCACGGCGCAATTGGAAAGGCCATGCCCTCAGCCATGCCCCTTTCGAGCGCCAAGTAGGAATCCTGGGGTGTCATTGGAATTGGATTTGCACCTAGTCTTTTCAAAATCTCCCTGATCTGAGGATTGATACCGATAATCTTCATGCCCCTCAAATCTGCCAGGGTGCGTACCATTTTCTTTACAGTATGGAGATTAAAGGTTGCACTTCCCCACTGCCAGAGGACCTTAATACCCTTGAATTCATTGCGCCATTCGGGGTACTTGTTATACATGTCCCAGGTAGTGAGGCTCGCCGCCTCGGCGCCGTTGAAAATGAGTGGTGTCTGGATAACCGTATTCAACGGAAACTTTCCGTGAACCCAGTGACATGGAGATCCGGTCATATCTATGGAACCAGCCACCAATGCGTCATAGACCTTTCTCGATGGTGCGATTGCGTTCGGGTTAAAGAAATGAATAATCAGTCGACCATTACTGAGCCTCTTGACCTCTTCTATCCATGGCAGGATTGCGTTCTTTACGGTAGGATGTTTGTCAGGGTATTCGCTTGCGTACCTCAGCTCATACTTG
>JAFDIC010000136.1 GCA_019308525.1 Deltaproteobacteria bacterium | reverse complement strand
AACTCATTCCTGCTTTCAGCCCCATCACGGCCCCTCTTTCTCTCCAGCACACAGGGCCGCCGTGCCTCCAGCGAAGGTACCCTATTCTTGTCCTTGTTAAGGAAGAAAATTGGGATTATTTAGATAGATGCAAAACTTCCCCTCCCGGCGCAGGGCTTGGAAGAGCGTGAGTTGAAGTAATCCTGCAAGATGGTCCTGTGGTCGAAGGCCATATCACCCGGCAAATCCTCCCTTTTGAACACTCCTATCTCGCTTGCATCATCCTCGGCCTTTGGCTCGCCCTTGGCCCTAGCAACGAAAACAAACGTAATCGTGTGATGCCTGGGGTCCCTATTAGGATCAGAGTACGCACCAAGGCCTGAAACAATCTTGATGTCAAGGGAAGTCTCTTCCTTGGCCTCCCTGATTGCAGCCTGTTCAAGAGTCTCCCCGTAATTGACGAATCCCCCTGGCAACGCCCATCCATAGGGAGGGTTTCTCCTCTTTATGAGCACAATGCCGTCATCAACCTCGATGATGATATCTACGGTCGGCAGGGGATTGCGGTATCGCTCAATGATCTTACCGCATTGGGGACATGTGATATGGTCCTTCAATCCTATTGATTTCCCTCCAGGATGCGCCTGCGCACCAAGAATATCCTGTACAGGGCGGTAAGGTTCGACGACACCGCCAGAATGAGTAGCACAACAATCATCAAGGTGGTTCCGATCTTTGGAATCGCCCCCAGAAGTGACCCTATTATCAATAGGGTTATCCTTTCCGGCCTTTGCATGAGGCCCTTCTTGCATTCGATCCCCAGACCCTCGGCCCTTGCCCGAGTGTAACTTACCATATAAGAACCTACAATGGCCAAGATTATTGTGATCACCACCAGGGGCATCGGATCACTGTTGACCCGACTCCCGGGAATATTCAGGAAGGCATGCCCCCCGGCAAAGTGGTAAGCCAGGCCGATGTAAAGAAACATATCACTGTAACGGTCCAATGTGCTGTCAAAAAAGGCACCAAAGGGGCTGTTCTTCAGGGTAGCCCTCGCAACCACGCCGTCCAGGGTATCAAAGGTGCCTGCCAGAACCACCACCCAGGCAGCCCAGAAAAAGGCCCCTGCGCTATAGGCGATCCCGGCCACTATGCTCAAGATGAAGCCGAAAACGGAAAGAACGTTTGGATGTATCCCTATCCTGGCAAAAAAGCGCGCCAGGGGCCCTATTATCTTCAGATACCTTTCCCTATTCCTGTCGCTTATGAAAACCAGCCTTACCATGCTTTCTGCTCTACCTTTCAGTGCGTCGGGACTTCGGAAATACCACCCCACCGCTGAACCGCGCAATACCTTCAGCCAAGACACCGGGACACGATCCATGCCTCAAAGGACGTGAAAGAGCTAGACGATATCAAAGTGTCCCCCTGTTGTCAAAACAGCATTCACATAGGGTTTGTCATCAGCTTTGTCGCACGAATTCGTTCCCCCACCTCCCCTGTAATGATCTGGTAGAGAGGAGCGTCCCACATCCTGTTCCCCAGCTCAACTTCGCCTTTTCTCCTCAAGATTTCCCTTTTTGCCAGGACCTTGAGCAGGACTATGTCATTGGAACCGTACCTCGGGTCCTGTACTTTTCCCGCCATCCTGTATGCAAATGTGATCATTGCTATGGTCGTTACTGCGTTTCTATCTCCCCAGTAGTTCCTAATGGTAATATCCACCGAGGCTACCCGTTGCAGAATGGTATCGGGGACATCCTTCAATCGCGTCCCCCTGTCGAATTCTTGTGACAACCATTCGAAGTTCTCCTCCCCTACAATATCTACTATCTCGCCCCTTGGAGCCTGTGTCATAGCTTCTCCTACGCCTCCCACTGTCTTCTCTCCAGGCTGACTGCGACCTCACCTGTTGGTTTGAGCTGGACCTCGATCGATGCCCAGCCCCTTTGTAAGCCTCAACTAAAATATACAATGAATCCAGGTAAATCAACACCTATCCCCGCTTCCATCCCGTTCCTGGAAAAATGGTTCAAGGTTCAAGGTTCAAGGTTACGGGATCGCAACAACCGGGTCACCGGCCGGCGGTCGTCGGTCATCCGTCATCGGTCGCTTGTCACTTGTCACTTCTTCTTGTCGCAACTGAAAGTTGCTCCTACAAGGGGGAATTCAAGGTTCAAGGTTCAAAGTTCAGGGTTCAAGATTCAAAGTTCGAGGTTCTAACCTTAATCCCTGGATTCCTGAATCCTCCCCCTTTCCTGTCCTCTGTCTTTTGACCTGTGTCCCTCTCATCGATCATCTTTCTCGTCACTCGTCACTTTCTTTCCGGCTACGGAATATGCGGTCATGAGATTAGTCTATTTTCTATTTGACTTAGGTTGATCTTTTTATATATAATTATTCATAATTATACTAAGCAAACCTCAAAGCTGGAGGAAATTTCCATGGGATATGACAACTTGGTCTTCTTGGAGGTGTTGGAATGGTTCGACGACACCGGTAAGGAACTTGTCCACAGGTTACCTGAAAAGGGTTCAGGGGAAATAAAGTTCGGCGCGCAACTGACGGTAAGAGATAGCCAAGCAGCCGTGTTTTTCTATCAGGGCAAGGCGGTCGAGGCCTTTGGCGCCGGCCGTCACACCCTCAAAACCGCGAATATACCCATTCTTACCAAGCTGGCCAGCATACCCTGGGGCCTCTCCAGCCCCTTAAGGGCGGAGGTCTATTTTGTCAACCTAAAGGTATTCACGAATTTGAAATGGGGCACAAGGGATCCGGTAGCCTTCAAAGATTCAGAGCTCGGCCTTATTCGCCTCAGGGCCTTCGGGGTATTCAACTTGCAGGTAGTTCAACCTCTCCTGTTCGTAAATACCCTGGTCGGGACCCAGGGGATGTATACCACCAGGGAGGTCGAGGAGTATCTCAACCGGGTTATTGTGTCAAGGTTCAATGACTATATGGGTGAGACCATCGACTCCATACTCAATCTCCCGGCCAAGTATGATGAATTGTCAGAAGGGCTTGCCAGGAGACTCAAAGATGATTTTTCCCATTTCGGGATGGGCCTGCATGACCTGTACATAAACGCTATTACGCCTCCGCCGGAAGTGCAGAAAGCAATAGACGACAGGGCACGTATGGGGGTATTCCAAGACATGAACAAGCTTATGCAAATGAAGGCGGCAATGGCAATGGAAAAGGCCGCCGGCTCAGAGGGAGGCGCTGGTCCAGGGATGGGCATGGGCATGGGATTGATGATGCCCGCCATGTTCGCCCAGTATTTCCAGGGCGCCAAACCGGGACCGGGGCCGGATGCCCCGGCTGGAGCCGAAAAATTTTCCTGCCCCGAGTGCCAGAACCCTGTCCCCACTGATGCCAAGTTCTGCCCCCGATGCGGGCACCAGTTGCTGGTATTCAGGGAGTGCACCAATTGCGGCAAGAACCTGGCACCCAATTCCAGGTTCTGTCCCCGGTGCGGGCACCCGGCTGAGGAAAAACCCAAATCCAAGTTCTGTCCCAAGTGCAAGGAGGAAAACCTCCCGGATTCACTTTTCTGCAACAAGTGCGGCGAAAAGCTACAGGGATGATTCAATGGCCCGGGAGGTAGCGTTCCATGCTCATAACATAAGCGAACCGCAACGATGACCGACTTTCTGATCCAATTCCAATGTCCCCAGTGCGGGGCGCAGGCGACACTCCAAGAGACTGACCACCTCTTTGCCTGTGAATTTTGCAGGGTCAAATCATACCTCTTGAGCAGGGTCTACCGTTACACCCTTCCCAGCTCTGCGCCTGAGAACAAGGACTTGATCTACTTTCCCTATTGGCGTTTCAAGGGCATGATGTTCTCCTGTGTGCAAGGAGGAATAAGACATCGAATAGTTGACGTAAGTCATCAGGGCATTGCATCTCCCTATTTCCCGCCTTCCCTGGGGCTTCGCAGCCAGACCCTGAAACTCCGTTTCCTTGACCCCGATACCCGGGGCCTGTTCTTGAAACCCAGGCTCAAGTACAGCGAAACCGAAAAGGTTATGCATGAGAGACTGGCGGGAGGTTTTCCCAGGCCTATCTATGCACAAAGTTTTGTCGGCGAGGCGCTCAGTATTGTTTACTCCCCCTTCTACGTCAATGGAAAGGTGTACGATGCGGTGTTGAACAGGCCCGCTTCACCTGAAATTCCCCCTGAGTTCGATATCTCCCAGTTCCAGGGAGGCCCGGCCGAATGGAGTGTCAGATTCGTCCCCGCCCTCTGCCCTGATTGCGGGTGGGACCTTGATGGAGAGAGGGACTCCTTGGCCCTCGACTGTACCAATTGCAATTCTGTCTGGCTCGCAGGCAAGGAAGCATTTACCAAGATCAACTTTGCTCACCTGCCCGCCGAAAGCGAGCCTTCCATCTACTTACCCTTCTGGCGCATGAAGGCAAAGACGTCCGGCATCAAGCTTGATTCCTACGCCGATCTGGTCAAGGCCGCCAACCTGCCCAAGGTGCTGAAAGAGGAGTGGGAAAAGAGGGAGTTTCGTTTTTGGTCCCCTGCATTCAAGGTCAGGCCCGAAACATTCTTGAAATTCTCCAGAAATCTGACCCTTTCCCAACCTGAGGGAGAATGGGTCCCCGAACTACCGGATGCCTCCTTCTATCCCGTCACCCTTCCGGTTCAGGAGGCAGCCGAGAGCCTTAAGCTCACCCTTGCCAGCTTCATAAAACCCCCGGGCATAATGTATCCAAGACTACCCGAGATCCAGATCAAGGCCCAAAGCTTCTTTCTCGTGTACATCCCTCTCCAGGAGAGGGGCATGGAGCTGTTCAACGAACAGTTGCGCCTCCGCATAAACAAGAATCTCCTTGCCTACGCCAGGCACCTATAGGAGATCCTGTCGAACAGCCGGTCCATAGGCACGGCCCTTGGTTGACGCTTGAAGGTGACTCCGCTGCAATCGACAATACAGGGGGGCCAAAATTCACAAGCCAGCAGAATATTGAGCCTTCCCGGGCCGTTGCCCAAAGCCTGCTCCACGGCGGTTAGTGGACCCCGGGGGTCTTTTCTCAAGACTCAATATCACTCCTGATCTGTTTGCACGCCCCCATTGTCCTCATAGGGCTCCCTTGATGGGTTCGAGAGATAGAGGCTTCGATGGAGATGATCTTTTGGGGCTACTGTGGCCTTGTGTTCATCGGTGAGTCTCCCTGTAAATGTCCGGGAGAATCTTGATTGAGCCTTGAGAAAAGACCCCCGGGGTCCACTGCTGCAAATTCAATGCCGCTCCATCTTCTTTACCCACAAATGAATGCAACGCAAAAGGGGTTGGACGAGAGGTTGCTGAACTCCTATTTCATGCCTGCTCCGATGGCGAAAAGCACGCTGAAGGCAAGGGCCAGCCTGGCGGTCCCTGAAAGGGCGCTGTTAAGTGCCTCCCCTTCTTGCCTCCATACCTTGCGAATCATTGAGATCCCCATTGGAAGAGTAATCAGGACAAGGAGTGCCCACCCGGACACCTTTTCCTTCCATACCAGAGGAATCGGAATCACGTAGGAGAGCACCAGAAGCAGGACATATTCGATGCGAGTCCACCTCTTGCCGAGAATCACTGCGAGGGTCCTCTTGCCAGCTTTCCGATCCGTTTCAATGTCCCTGAGATTGTTGACGACCAAGATGGCGGTGATCAACAAACCGACCGGTGCGGATGACCACAGGACCACAGTTGCCAGGCCGAGCGCCTGTACATAGTAGGTCCCACAGACCGCGACAATCCCGAAGAAAATGAAGACCAGGAGATCACCGAGTCCGTGGGACCCAAGGGGATAGGGCCCTCCGCTGTACCCCAGGGCAGCGACCATTGAGGCTGTGCCGACGGCCAGAATAGGCCACCCTCCTATCAGCACCAGGTAGGCCCCAACCACCACCACAAGAAAAAAGGTAACGATGATTGCGCACTTGACCTGGCCTGGAGGCACAAGTCCGCTCTGAGTCACGCGCACAGGGCCCAGCCTCTCCGCCGTGTCCACCTCCTTTATGAAATCGAAGTAGTCGTTTGACAAATTTACCCCTATCTGGAGAAGCAGGGCACCTACAAGGCAGGCCAGGGCCGGGAGCACCCTGAATACATCGTCTGCAACTGCGAGGGCGGTACCCACTATCACGGGTGATATGGACGCGGGTAAGGTCTTGGGCCTGATGGCCAGCACCCATGGTGATACCCTGCCTTTTTTCATCCCTTCATGAGTCGATTCCCTGTTGATCATTTTCCCGGGCCTATCCCTCGTCTGTACGCATATATCGGTTGACTCGCATTTCAAGAGTGTAGATCACGAAATAAAGTATTACCCCCAGGAGGCCCATAGCCAGGATGCCCGCATACATCTCCGGGTAACGGAGCACCTGGTAGGTCTCCACGACGATGTAGTACCCCAGGCCATAGGTGGTCAAAGATTGTTCCACGATGAACAGGACCGCTATTGCAGTGCCCACAGAAACCCGCAGCGCGGTCAAGACCGCGGGGATTGAGGCGGGCAGGTAGACGTAGTAGAACAACGCCCGTCGACCCGCACCCAAGGACCTCACCGAGAGCAACAATTCAGCACGGAGGTTTGCCGCCTCGTCCCTGACCACCACCATTATCTGAAAGAAGATGATCAGGGCGATGAGCAAGATCTTTGACAGGTCTGTAATCCCTAAGAGCACATATATGACCGGAAGAAAAACGATTTTGGGGATGGGATAAGAGATGGCTATCAACGGTGCAAAGAGCCGATCCAGCGGGCGAATCTGGCCCAGCCCCAGGCCTATGGGTACGGCCGTGACAACCCCAAGCCCGATCGCTCCTAAGACCCTGCCGGCACTTGCCAGGAAATGGAGCCCCAGTTCCCCTGGCAGGGAGGCCAGGAAAATAGGGATCACCTCCAGGGGAGAAGGCATGATGGGGCGGTTGATGAACCAGGAAAGCCCCTGCCACAGCGCCAGGAACATGAAAAAACCCAGGAGGGCCAAAGGTATGCTCTGACGCCCTTTCACGGGTCCCTCCCCAGCATGCGCCGTATGGTCTCACACTGGCGCCGGAACTCCATGTCGTACCTGAAATCCTCCTTCCCCGCGCTTTCATTCTCCACCACGCGGGGCGTCCTGTTCGAATCCTGCTCAAGCACTATGATCTTTCCGCCCACCAGGACCGCTTCCTCTATATCGTGCGTGACTATTATCACTGTAAGGTCCGACTCCCTGTGCAGTGCCATGACCGCCCTCTGGAGATCTTCCCTTATCCTGGCATCCAGGGCGGAGAAAGGTTCATCCAGCAGGAGCAGGTCGGGGTCCAGAGCGAGGGTCCTGGCAATGGCTGTCCGCTGCCTCTGCCCCCTGGAGATCTGGGAGGGATACTTGTCCTGGATCCCGTCTATCTCCAGCTTTTTCAGCCAGTAATCAACTCGGGCCCTAATCTCTGGTTTTTCCACCCGCCTGCCCCTTGGTGCGTGCAAGCCGTCGGGGCCATAGAACCTCCTTATCTTGAGACCCAGCTCCGCGTTCTCCCTCACCGTGGCCCAGGGTAGCAGCCCGTGATCCTGGAGAACCAGACCGGTCTTCGGCCTCGGCCTGGAGATGGGGGACCCCACAATGATAATCTCCCCCCCGGTAGGGCGGAGCAGGCCCGCCAACAGGTAAAGAAGCGTGGTCTTGCCGCACCCGGAGGGACCGATCACCGCACAGGCCTCTCCCCGCTCAATCCGAAGGTTGAACTCCTCAAAGAGAGGAGGGTTCTCCCCGTAGGAAAACGACATGTTCCTCAATTCAATCACTTGCGATGATTACGCCCCGTCTGTTTCGTCTTTCTTGCTGTGCGGGTCTTCACCTGGGCAGGAATCTTCTAGAAACTGACTCTTCATAGGGCAATGCTTGCTCTATCAACCCCTTTTCAATCATCCAGTCCATTACATCCAGCCACTGCTCCCCAGCGGGGACCGAACTTCGGGGAAAAGGGGGCACTGGATAGTCTTCCTGAACGTTCCTGGGCACTCTGATCTTCTTGAGGAGAAGTGAACGGTAGGTCTCGGGATTACTGTTGATCTCGCCCGCAGCAAGATCCCATGCGGCAAGGAAGTGTCTGATGGCCTCTGGTTTTTCCCTTATTGCCCGCATGCTAAAGGTCAGGACGCTGACACTGCAATCTGGACAAGAGGAGTCGTCGATGACGGGCAGGGCACCCGCCCTCAATGCGCTTATTCCCAAAGGGTCTGGAAGTGTCGCTGCCTTGAGTCTTCCCTGCATGAGCAACTGGTATCTTTCCGGAATCACGGGCACGGACCTCTTTACGATGTCCCCTGTGCTGAGTCCTTTTCCCACCAAGAGGCGATCCGTGACATATTCAATTATCGTATTCATGGACACGGCGATCGGGACTCCGGCCAGATCCCCTGGAGAACGAATGCCGCTTCCCGGGGCAGCCACCACCCTAAACATGGGAAAGCGCTCATAGGCCTTCCTTGCTACCCCCAGTATCCTGACCTGAACCCCCTTGCGGTTGAACATGGCCGTGGAGGTCATCTCGTTTAACATGGCATCGATTTCCCCGGCCTGCATCAACTGGTCCCTTTCAAGACCGCTGGCCACAGGGACTGCTTTGATGGTGTATCCTCCCCTGGAGAGGTATCCCTTTGCCTCTGCCACGTAAAATGGCAGGGAATCAAGAATTGGGAGCAGGGCTACTTTCAATGTCCTCTTTTCTTCAGAGGCCCATGTCCTTCCCCCACCGAATCCTGCCCCAGCAGGCAGGTACATGAAGAGCGCCATAATGATCGGGAACCAAATACTTTTCTTGGCCATAAACACGCGCATCTCAAGATCCTCACTCGTCACCTGCATCTGTCGCAACTGAGAGTTGCTCCTGCACGGGGAGATTCAAGATACGAAGTTCAAGGTTCAAAGTTCAGGGTTCAAAGTTCAAAATTCAAGATTCAAAATTCAGCGCGTCGTCGGTCGTCC
>JAFDIC010000135.1 GCA_019308525.1 Deltaproteobacteria bacterium | reverse complement strand
CCGCTGCCGCCAGCATGGGTATTTCCCCCGTACGATTCAAGTTGCTGGCGTTCGTAATCGGAACCGCCATGGCCGGTTTGGGGGGAGCCCTTTACGCCCACTATATCCGCTTTATCGCTGCCACAGATTTCTCTTTTCCGGTTTCGATCCTGTTTTTGAGCATGGTAGTCTTGGGAGGAACGGGAACCCTGTGGGGACCAGTGCTCGGTGCCTTTATCCTGGGCGCTCTGCCGGAGCTTTTCAGGCCGCTTGTAGACTACCGGTTTCTGTTTTACATGGTGTTGCTGCTCGTTATGATACGCTTTCAACCAGGCGGCCTGTTGGGTGAAGGCAGTGTGGTGCGCCGCGTGTTTTCATCGGCTATTCCGGGAGTTCGTCCATGACCCAGGCGCTTCTCCAGGTTCAAGAACTATCAAAATACTTCGGCGGCCTAAAGGCATTGGACCAGGTGGGTTTCAACGTCATGGCCGGAGAAATCCTCGGATTGATAGGCCCCAACGGCGCAGGCAAAACAGTGTGCTTCAATTTGATCTGCGGGGTTTATAGACCGACTTCCGGTAAGATCTATTTTGACGGCCAGCGCATGGATGGCACCTCATCTCACCAGATAGCCAATAAGGGCGTGGGGCGGACCTTTCAAATCGTAAAGCCCTTTGGAACGCTCAGCGTCCTGGAGAATGTCCTGGTGGCCAAAGGCATAAAAAAATACAGCCGGTTTTCCACTGTCTGGTCAAGCTGGAAATCCAAGGCCGAAATCCAGGGCGCCCTGGAAATCCTTGAACGCGTGGGCCTGAAAGACTTGGCCCACCGTCAAGCAGGGCTCTTGCCGCTGGGAAACCTGCGCCGCCTTGAAATCGCCCGGGCCCTGCTTGTCGGGCATAAGCTCCTGTTGCTGGATGAATCTTTCTCTGGTTTGCGGCACGAGGAAATCATCCGGCTGGAAGAATTGATCCGAAACATTCGCCAAGACGGGATCACCGTGCTGTTGATCGAGCACAATATGCGAGTGGCCATGGGCCTTTGTGACCGCCTGGTGGTGCTGGATCATGGGAGGAAGATTGCCGAAGGTCGGCCCCGGGAGATTCAGCAAAACGAAGATGTCATAGAGGCCTATTTGGGTCGCAGGGAGGCGGCAGATGCTGCTTGAGGCCCGTGATCTTCATATATCCTACGGGGATATCCGGGCGGTCAACGGCGTAAGTTTTGTGCTTCAGGAGCGAGAACTCGTTTCCATTATCGGGGCCAACGGGGCGGGAAAATCCTCAATTCTAAATGGGGTCATGGGAATCGTACCCTTGCAGAAGGGTCACATAATATTTGATGCCGTTGAGATTACGTCCTTGGCCGCCCATCTGCGCGCAAGAGCCGGAATCCGCATTGTTCCTGAAAGAGCCAGGGTCTTTCCGCGCCTGACAGTCTATGAGAACTTGATAATTGGTGCCTATGGCCTGCGCAAACGAATCAATCTGACCAGACAGATTGGGTGGCTGCATGAGCTTTTCCCTATCCTGAAAGAGAGGAACAATCAACCGGCAAGTACGCTCTCCGGCGGTGAACAGCAGCAATTATCCATAGCCCGTGCCCTCATCTCCGATCCAAAACTGCTTTTGGTGGATGAAGTCTCAATGGGACTCATGCCCAAGCTGGTAGACCAGGTGTTCAATCTACTCAAAAAGCTCAATCGGGATCACGGGCTCAGCATCTTGATTGTGGAACAGAATGCCAGGGCCTCCCTGAAAATCTCCCACCGGGCCTACATCCTGGAAACGGGGGCCTGTGTTCACGAGGGAAAAGCGGGTGAGTTGCTTGAGGACCCAAGGGTCAAGCAAGTCTATCTAGGCCAGTGAGACCGGGTTTGACCCATGCGGATTGAGTGGATAACCGCAACAGAACCAGAGACCATCTAACAACTAACCAACCGAAAGGAGGAGAAAGAGATGAAAATCGCAAGGACATTTGTTGCCGTAACTTTCGTTACCCTATTTGCAGTTGGCGGGGTACTGGCAGCCGACACCATTAAGATCGGCCTGATGGCCCCCCTTACCGGTTTTGCCGCCGCCGACGGCGCCAGTGTGCACAATTCCGTGAAACTGGCCCTCGAACGAGTCAACAAAGAGGGCGGTGTGCTGAGCAAGAAAGTCGAGCTCATTGTCTACGACGATCGCGCAGACGGCAAAGAGGCCTTCGCGGTGGCCCGAAAGCTCATTCAACAGGACCGGGTCATTGCCGTTGTCGCCGGCTCTTACAGTACCCCCAGCCGGGCATCGGCCCCCATCTTCCAAGATGAAGAGATTCCCTTTGTTGCGGCCTATGCGGTTCACCCGGACATAACCAAGGCAGGCAATTATTGCTTCCGCAATGGATTTCTAGGAATGGTAGAGGGCAAGTCCGCCGGTTACGTCGCCGTTGAAATGCTGAAAGCAAAACGCATCGCCCTGATGACGACCGATAACGATTTTGGTCGCGAAATGGCATCCGGTTTCAAGGACTACATCAAGAACCGCGGCAAAGGAGCAAAGATCGTATTTGAACAGACCTATCCCTTCAAAGAAAAAGACTACAAACCTTATCTTTCAAGGATCAAGGGTACCAACGCCGACCTGATCGTGGTGAGCGGCTACTATTTTCACACGGCGCCAATCCTCAAGCAGGCCAGGGAGATGGGAATCAACACCCAGGTCCTCGGGGAGGAGGGCGCTGACTCGCCCAAAACCATAGAGATCGCCGGCAAGGCCGCCGAAGGGTTCATCATGGTGACCAACCTCAACCGCGATGACCCCAGGCCGGAGGTTCAACACTTTCTGAAAGAGTACGAACGCCGTTACAAGATCCAGCCGGATATGGTGGGAGCCTCAGCCTATGATGCGTTCATGATCATTTGCGAGGCCATCAAAAGGGCCGGCAGCACCGACGGCAAGGCCATCCGGGCCGCGATCGCCAGCACCAAGGATTTTAACGCCCTGACCGGAGTCATCAAAGGCTTTAACGACATCGGTGAAGTCGTCAAAGAAGTCCAGGTCCAGGTGGTAAGGGACGGCCGATTCCGCTATTACGGGATTGTGAAAGACATGAGTCTGATCACACCCTAAGTCCTGTCACGCCAGCCAGGCCCCTGCCTCTTATGGAGGAGGGGCCTTTCTTTCCGGGGCCTGATTCCCCCTCCTGTGGGCGACCCCATATCCACACAAAACCCCGCCAATGACGGATTTGGGGAAACTATGTGGGCTCACTTATACCAGCCAAAGTCATCAATCGCCTTCCGCATCATGTACACATTATAAGGTGGTGTGTTGGGCGGCAGCCCGCAACCGGGTGAGAGCATGAAACCCCTGGGAGCCTTCTTCCCCTTCTCTATGCAGGATCTAGCCGCTTCATAGACCTCCTGGGGAGTACCCATCTGAAGGAGGGAGGTGTTGAGATTGCCCGCCACGATACAGGACTCGCCGAAAAACTTTATACTCGCCTCAAGATCCGTATCATGGTCGAAACTGACCAGTCCGAGGTCACCCATTGGAACCTGCGCCCAGTAAGGCAAGTTAAGGTTCTGATCTCCGCAGATATGGCAGTTGAAGAACCTCCTGATACCGAGGGACAATATCCTCTCATGAAGCTGCTTCTCGTAGGGCAAGACAAATTCCTCAAAATGCCTCGGGGAGATGATCTGGTTGGATTCTTCCGCGGCGGCTGTCCTGACGCTCACCTTGGCCGCGCCAAAGGTGTCGACCCAGTATTTCGCCACCTCCACACCATGATCCGTAGACAACTGAAGAAGGTGGTGGACTAGATGGGGCGCCCTGTACAACCAGCGGGCCAGTCTTTCCAGCCCGCAGATGTTCCCCGCAGTGCTGAAGGGTGGACTAATGAAGGGCAGAATCGGCAAATTCTGTCTCTCTGCAACTTTACTGAACTCCATCATAACAGGAATTATGCCCGCACGCGTGACATCCGGGAGGCAGATATCTTCTGCGTCATCTTCCGTTTCTACAGGGTATCGCTTGATGTAAGGAGCCTGTTCCCAGTCCCCGCTGGGCATCTTAACCTCCCCCCCGAATTCCCAAGCCCCGTAAGATGCGTAGGCCAGGTTGGGTTCGAGCTGGAAGCCATACTGCTCCATAGTGCAGACCTGAGCATAAACGCTTTTTTCAGGATCGGTATAGGACTCTGCGATCGTATATCCGACATTTATAGCACTAAACTCACGCATGCCGAAGTTGGTGATTGGGATCCGGTCTATGGGTTTGCCAGCGAGTAATGCCTCCAGGCGCTCCCCAGACGTCATTTCGTCTTGCCTGATCCCTATGCTTTGTTCATTCTGCATAAGATCTCTCTCAAGGGCACAGAATTCATAATCTCTTTCTTTATCACACAGGTGGGTCAGGTGCCAAACACATACCCGCAAATGTAATACCGATTCGCACGAGGGATTCTCACAGCCCCTTTCTTAAAAGGCCCATTTGGGTGGCAAAAATAGCATTCTAAGACCCAAAAACAGGGCAGTTTTCCTGCAATTCCCTCACCATTTCAGTCAGTTGCCGAGCGGTTGTCGAGGTCCGACCGGTAACCCAAGCGACCAAACAGGCCCCTTTTCGCACAATTCGTTCAGGGCGCCCAGTAAACCCGCGGGGGTAGAGGTGGCCTTGTTCTCCAGGGCCGCTTGATGCATTTGACAGTGGCCCGTCTCCAGGTTACAAGGATAATAGCATGAGAATATTGTTCCTGGAGGGAGAGGAAGGAATCGCAACTGAAAGTTGCTCCTACAAGGGAAAGGTCAGGGTCATCATGCCTGTTCACTTCATTCACTCGAGCTCCTAGAGGCGAGGAGAAAACGGCGGGAGTCTTTTTCGTTTGGTTCGTCTTATTGGTCTGATTTGTTTGATTGGTTTGATTGGTTTGATTGGTTTGATTGGTTCAATTCGTTGCCGAAGTATTGCCGAAATCCTTGACTTCACGCTCGGCTCTCGGCACTTGCTGTTTGTTGCTTTCCTTTGCCTCCAACCTGGCACCTCCAACCTCAAACGTCCTCGGATCGCAACAACATGTTGCTCTTACAACCGGGGAGGAATAGGGCTTGGGGATGATCACGATTGTGGAAGCGAGTTCTGATGAGTTGATTGCAGCGGTAAAGGGCCTTTTCATGGAATACGCGGACTCCCTGGGGTTTGACCTGTCCTTCCAGAACTTCGACGATGAAATGAAGGGCTTCCCAGGTCAATACTCGCCACCTGTGGGTTGTCTTTACGTGGCCCTGGCAGACGATCAACCCATTGGTTGTGTAGGCGTCCGCCGATTCGAGGAAGGAATATGCGAAATGAAGCGCCTTTACGTCAGGCCAGGCTTCAGGGGAAAGAAGGCGGGAACGCTCCTTGCCGAGGCAGCCATGAGATGGGCCAGGGCCGCCAAATACAAAACCATGAGGCTCGATACGGTCTCCTCCATGGTGAGGGCAAATGACCTTTACAAGGCATTGGGCTTCAAAGAAACAAGTCCCTATCGGGAGAACCCAGTTGAAGGCGCCATTTTCATGGAGCTAGATCTGGAGAATTGCGGCAATCCGCCTTAGAGTGGGCCGGGGGTTCATTTCACCTTGTAATGTTCTCTTTCAAACTCTTTCAACCGAGATAGTGTCCAGCGAAAAAAATGATCACCGAATTGGCACTTTCTGCAATTCATCACTATATTAGAAAAAGATGCACACAATTTGACGCACGGGCTATTCAGAGGCTCGTTGCCATTGTTGGCGAAAGGAATATATGGTAAACGGAGATTCTAACATTGGTGAACCAGGTGAATGTGAATTTGAAGTTGCTCGTTTTCGGGCAGGAAGGAGGGTGTCATGAAGAAAGTGATGATCATTTTTTTCGGGATTATGTTGCTTAACTCCATTGCTCTTGCCGATTCCATGTATTGCGGCAGGAATATCATCCGCACGGGATACACAAAGGCTGAGGTGTATGCCGAATGTGGACCGCCGGCTTTCAAGGAAGTGGTCGGCGTAAGGGAAAGAGGTGGTTTTGGTTTTCGGTCCGGGGTTGAGCTCGGAGAGGGCTCGCCGACACGATGGAGCAGCACTCGCGTTGTTACCGAGGAATGGACCTATGATTTTGGGCGAAACAGGTTCATGAAGACACTGGTCTTTGAGGGGGCTGAGTTGAAGAGGATCAAGGTGTTGAAGAACAGGAGATGAGAGGGGAAGGTCGTATTTGTTCTATTAGTTCGATTGGTTGCCTTCGTCGGATTGGCCCAATTGGTTCAAGGTTCAAAGTTGAAGACGTTGCCTCCAACCTGGCACCTCCAACCTCGAACGTCTTCAGATCGCAACTGAAAGTTGCTCCTACAGGGGGATAGGGAGATCGCAGAAAGATGTTGGTCCTATTCATCTAGCCTTATCGCTCAACAGGAATATGGTCTTGCCCGATAGCACCTTCAAAACACTATCCTCTTTCTCGTGGCCACTGAATTCTCTGGGATCAAGGTATTTCACTTGAAAATCCAGGCTGCCCGTGGATGCCTTCGATTCCAGGTCCTTGTAATGTTCTCCAAGCGTTACGAGAGACCCATGGGGGTCATTTACCATATCCATGACCAGGGTTCGAAGCTTCTCCAATTGATCATTGCTTCTTAGGTCTTCCCTGGCAGTCCGCAACTCTTCGAAAGTCAGATTTGAGAGGTCAGGCCACCTGAAGGCCACCGTGTTGTGTTCCCGGGCGTCATCCAGATCTCCCTGCTCGCCCCAGGGTTCGATCAGGTAATCCATGACGCCAGCATCTGTCGTGACCAAGAACTCATTTTCTTTCAGGTATCCTCCAAAAAGCCCGACCCAAGCCTCCAGCACCAGAGCCGTGTTGTATGCACCAGCGGGTGGCTCGGCGGCAAAGCCAGGCATATCATCAAAGAGGTCCTTGAGCTCGGATTCATCCTCCAGCACACCTTCGAGGGGGGACCTCCTCTCCTTTAATCTCTGGAGGGCCTGCTCCGCTTCTTGTTTCTGTTCTTCCAGCTCCCGGGCAAGGTGAAGTACCATATGCCACCTGAGGGATAGATCCTCCAGCGTTGCGGGCTGTCGTTCCCTGCCCATGCCTCGGAGGGATTTCCTGATTTCCCAGGTGGTCTCCTCGGCCCGGTCCATGTCCCGGCTCGCCTTGAGGAAATCCACGTAGCTCTTGTCCCCATGCTGGGCGATCCACACCTTGTACTCGGCCAGGAGATGTAGGAACTTATCGTCTGGTTTGAGAGACTCGGGAGGATACTTCACTTCTATTGCATCTATTGCTTTCAGGTGTTCAGGAGGTTCCCCGTACCACGGTTCAAAGATGGTGATACGATCAAAGAGGCACAATACTCTCCTTGCCATCCCCAGAGGTAGAGATGAGTGGGGAAAGATGATAGCTGTCAAATTATCCATACGGCTGTTCAGGGTATAATCAGTCTTCCTGGAGCTCCTTTATGTTTGCAAAGTAGTCCAGGGACTCCGGGTTTCTGAGGGCATCCCGGTTCAACACTTCCTGGCCCTGGATCACCTTCTTGACCGCAAGCTCTACCTTTTTCATATTAAGGGTGTAAGGGATATCAGGCACCTCTATGATCTTCGCAGGCACATGGCGGGGAGAGGCATTGGTCCTGATCGTTTGGGCAATCTTTTTCTTGAGCTCATCGGTCAGGTTGTAGCCCTCCGCCATCTTCACAAACAGGATCACTCTAACGTCATTCTTCCAGTCCTGCCCCACTACCAGGCTGTCCTCTATCTCTTCCAACTGTTCCACCTGGCGATAGATCTCTGCTGTCCCTATTCTTACGCCTCCGGGGTTCAGGGTCGCATCAGATCTGCCATAGATGATCACCCCGCCCCTGTCGTTGATCTCTATGTAGTCTCCATGTCTCCAGACGCCCGGATAGACATCAAAGTAGGCGGAGAGGTATTTCTTGTTCCCAGGGTCGTCCCAGAAGTAGATGGGCATGGAAGGGGCAGCAGCCGTGCACACCAGCTCACCCTGCTGGTTGATCACTGAATTGCCCTTCTCATCAAAGGCCTCTACCTTCATCCCGAGACCCCTGCACTGAAGCTCCCCCGCGTACACCGGGCCCATGGGATTACCAAGGGCAAAGCACCCGTTTATGTCAGAGCCCCCCGATATGGAGGCCAACTGGATATCCTCCTTCACCTCCCTGTATATGTATTCAAAGCCCTCCACGGACAGGGGTGAGCCAGTGCAAAGCACCGCCCTCAAGGAGCTCAGGTCATACTCCTTTCCGGGCCTGAGGCCCGAATTCTGAAGGGCTGATATGTATCCGGCACTGGTGCCAAATACGGTCATCCCTTCATCCTGGGCCAGCTTCCACAAGACCCCGGGGTCTGGGTGAAAGGGATTCCCCTCGTAGAGGATAATGGTGGCGCCTACTCCAAGGGAGGCCACAAGCCAGTTCCACATCATCCAGCCACAGGTGGTGAAGTAGAAGATCCTGTCCTCCCTCTTCAAGTCCGTGTGCAGGATCAGCTCCTTGAGCTGATTTATCAGCACCCCGCCCGCGCTCTGCACCATGCACTTGGGAAGGCCTGTGGTCCCGGAGGTAAACATGATGTAGAGGGGATGCATGAAGGGTAGCTGTCTGAACTCTATATCAAGATCCGAATCATCGGACCTGAAATCTTCGTACGGCACGGCCTTGGGCAAGGATCCTATTTCCGGCTCCTCCTGGGTAAAGGGAATCACCACCACTTTCTCTATGGAAGTCAACTCCCTTAGTATCTCCCTGACCCTCTCAAGGGAGTCAAAGACCTTCCCCTTGAAACGATACCCGTTGGCGGTAAACAACACCCTGGGTCTTATCTGCCCGAATCTGTCCAGCACACTCTTTTTGCCGAAATCAGGGGAACAGGAAGACCAGATCGCCCCAAGGCTCGTGGCGGCGAGCATGGCTATCACGGACTCGGGTATGTTGGGCACAAATCCCGCGACCCGATCCCCCGGCTC
>JAFDIC010000134.1 GCA_019308525.1 Deltaproteobacteria bacterium | reverse complement strand
AGCCTGAGGATGTGGCCAAGGCGGTCTTGTTCTTCGCTTCTGATGATTCGAGTTTTGTGACGGGGCAGGTCTTGAGCGTGAGCGGCGGTCTCGCAACGCCTTAGATAGGGTTTGCCATGCTGCCATACCAGGGGGTCAATGTCCTTGACTTCTCTCAAAGGTTACCGGGGCCTTACTGCTCTTCGATCCTTGCGGACCTGGGTGCCGAGGTAATCATGGTCGAAAGGGCGGGCGCGCCACCCGAAACCCGAAGCGTATTCCCGGGGCTTTTTGAACTGGTCAACAGGAACAAGAAGAGCATAACGCTGAACATGAAAAGCGTTGAAGGGAAGAGGGTAGCTGAGAGGCTTGTCCGCGTATCGGATGTATTGATCGAGGAGTTCAGGCCGGGTGTTGCCGAGCGTTTGGGGGTTGGCTATGACCGGGTGAAGGAGATTAACCCCTCGATCATATATTGTTCCATTTCAGGGTTCGGCCAGGATGGACCGTACAGGGATCGAGTTGGACATGACATCAACTACCTCAGCCTTTCGGGGATACTTTCCATACCAGGTCAACCGGATACGCCTCCTTCGAGGCCTGGCGTTCCAATGGTGGATTTGGCTTCCGGCATGTTCGGGGCCATAGCCATCATGGCGGCACTGAAAAGGAGGGAAGCCGAAGGTAGGGGAGAATTCATCGACGTTTCAATGCTCGACTCCATGATTTCCTGGATGAGTGTCAGGGCAGGGAGGCTCCTGGTGTATCAAGAAAGGCCTCAGAATGAACATCTCTCGGCCCTGAACAACATCTATGAAACAAGGGACGGGAAGAAGCTCTCCCTGGGGATCATCGAGGGACACTTTTGGGAGAATTTTTGCAAGGCGCTGGACAGGATGGATCTTCTAAATGATCCACGGTTTTCCTCTTCCTCAAAGAGGCGGGAGAATATGGGGGAGTTGGCCCTGGTTATGAAGGATATCATCTCAGGGCGGACCCTGGAGGAATGGGTAGAGCTACTCGACTGGCGCAAGATCCCCTATGCCCCGGTCTATACTATTGGAGAGGCATTGGCTGATCCTCACGTAGAGAGCAGGAACATTCTGGAAGAGGTCGAGTTCATGGGGAACAGGATAAGCGAGGTAGCATTTCCAGTGAAGTTCCGGGGAATTAAGCCCAAGGTAAGGATGCCTCCCCCGAAATGGGGCGAGCATACGGGAGAGATACTTCGCGATTTGGGGTATTCTGAAGGAGAAGTGCAGGGAATGAAAGAGAAGAACGTGATTTGACGGGTTTGACCCAGGATTGCTTAAGTCAAAAAAGTCTTTTCTGTGGAAATTAACACGCGGAGGTCAAGAAGATGAATGTCGAAGAAATCAAAAAGGTTGCCGTAATAGGCGCGGGCGCCATGGGGTCCCAGATAGGGGAGATACTCTCCCGGCTGGGCCAATGCAAGGTAATGATCGTGGATATCAACGAGGAGCTTGTAAAAAAAGGATTACAATCCATTGACAATACCCTGGAGCGTTTCTTCGTGGCCAAGGGTAAGATAACTGCCGAAGAAAAGAATGCAATCACCGGAAGGATCAAGGGAAGTACCAGCGTAGAAGATGCTGCCAAGGATGCGGACTTTGTCATCGAGGCGGTACCGGAAGTATTGTCCCTGAAGAAGGAGACCTTTTCTAAACTCGACCGGAACGCTCCACAGCATGCCATCCTGGCCTCCAATACTTCCATGCTGAACATAACGGAAATCGCCTTTGCAACCAAGAGGCCCGATAAGGTGGTCGGCATGCATTTCTTTAATCCCGTCGCGGTCATGAAGCTTGTTGAGGTAGTGAAAGGGGCTCAAACTTCCGAGGAGACGGTAGCGGTGACCAGGGCCTTGGCAGTAAAGCTGGGCAAGGAGCCTGTAGTGTGCCGGGACACCAGCTTCGGATTCCTTGCAAACAGGGCCTATGAGGCGCTGAGGGTCGAGGCAGTTCAAATGGTGTGGGAAAAGGTGGCCTCACCCGAGGACATAGACAAGGCGCTGAAGTTGGGCTACAACCTCCCGGTTGGACCTCTGGAGCTGGGAGACAGGTTGGCCTCCTGGAAGAGAAGGGCTGAGATGGAACAAGACAGGATAGCCGAGTTGGGCGAAAGCGGCCGTCTTCATCCGTTGATCAGGGCCATGGTGAGAGCAGGATACTATGGAGGGCCGGGGAACAAGGGAATCTATGACTTCTGGAAGGAGGTAATGTCCAAGTGGTAGGCAAGAAGGAGAGCCGGTTTCAGAACATAATCTATGAAAAGAAGGACCACGCTGCCTGGATTACCCTGAACCGGCCGGAAGCAAGAAACGCCCAGGATCCCTTGACGAGAAAGGAACTGACAGAGGCCCTTAAGCTGGGACGGGATGACGAGGACGTGCACGTGATGGTCATCACCGGGGCAGGAGAGACCTTTTGCGCGGGCGGGGATATTGTAAACTTCCCCCGGAATCCTGTGGAGTTCATGGAAAGAATAGGGATGCAGGTAAGGGGGATAAAGAGGCCTATTGAGCTGACCAGGGAGATACCAAAACCCATTATCGCCATGGTGAACGGCCATGCCCTGGGAGCAGGGATGGAACTTGCGATGGCCTGTGACATAATAATTGCCGCCAGGGAGGCCAAGTTCGGCCAGCCGGAGATAAGGGTGGGCCTGATCCCGGGTGGAGGAGGGACCCAGGTACTCCCTAGGCTGGTTGGGGAAAAGAAAGCTAAGGAGCTTGTTTTCACCGGAAATTCTGTCTCAGCCGAGGAAGCCATGCAGTTGGGCATCGTCAACAAGGTCGTTCCCGGGGAGAAGCTGCGGGAGGCCGTTGAGGACCTGGTGGGTACCTTGCTCAAGCGAAGCCCGATTGTCCTGAAATTTGCCAAGATGGCCGTCAACAAGGCCCTGGAGGCCCCTCTTTCCGTGGGACTGGCCTATGAGTCGGACCTTTGTGCCCTGTGCTTCGGCACTGAAGATCTCAAGGAGGGTGTCAGGGCATTTTCCGAAAAGAGGGCACCTGTGTTCAAGGGGAAATAGAGGAGGAAGGTATGGGAGCAGGGATTGTCTCTTACGGCGCTTATGTGCCTATCTATCGACTGGGTCGGGAAGAGATTGCCAGGGTCTGGGGGAGCGGGCCCAGGAGGGGTGAAAAGGCGGTCGCCAATTGTGATGAAGACAGCCTCACCATGGGAGTGGCAGCTGGCATGGACTGCCTGAGAGGAGTCAGCAGGGAGTCAGTGGACGGCCTCTATTTTGCTTCCACCAGTGCACCTTACAGGGAAAAGCAATCGGCAAGCATAATAGCCGCAGCCCTTGACCTCAGGATGGATATTTTTACAGGGGATTTTTGTGATTCGCTGCGTTGCGGCGCGAGTGCCCTCAGGGCAGCCATGGATGCCGTCAATTCGGGCCAGGCAAGGAAGGTGCTCGTGATCGCCTCCGAGTGTCGTTTGCCTCCTCCCAGCTCAACATTTGAGTCCTTGTTGGGTGATGGGGCCGCCGCCCTTTTGATAGGAGAAGATGACGTGATCGCAACAATAGAAGGACGATATGCCCTGTCATCTCCTTTCCTGGATGTGTGGCGAAAGGAACGGGAAGACAGGTACATGAGGAGCTGGGAAGATCGATTTATCATTGAAAAAGGCTATGTCTCCCACTTGGTGAAAGCCGTGACCGGCCTTCTGGGGCAGTCCATCTATGAGCCTAAAGATATTACAAAGGCGGCCTATTATGGGCCGGATGAGAGAAGCCATCTAAGCCTAGGACGTAAGTTGGGCCTCAAGCAAGACCAGATCCAGTGGCCCATGTTTGATGCCGTGGGTAACACGGGGGCCGCTTTCTTCATGATGATCCTGGTTGGGGCCCTTGAAAAGGCGAAGGCCGGAGATGTCCTCCTGGGGGCTGCATACGGAGACGGTGCCGAGGCCTTTCTATTCAAGGTGACCGAGACGATGGAGACTGCCCGTGACAGGCGCGGGATAGAGAGGCACGTTGCCTCAAAGATGACACTTGCAAACTATGGCCAGTACCTGAAGTTTCGCGACCTCATGGAATGGGAGAGAACACCCGTACCTCCGCCTGAGTCCTCGAACAACGTTTTTTATCGTGAAGAGAGGGCACTGATTCGTGGATACGGGGTCAGGTGTCGTGCATGTGACCATATCCAGTTTCCGCCTCAACGGATCTGCATGTGGTGCCAGGAGAAGGACCAGTTTGATGAAGTGAGGATAGTGGACAGAAAGGGCAAGCTGTTTACCTTCAGTATGGATGAGCGGGCTGCTTTCAGTCTCGATCTGCCGAACGTTTTGGTCATCGTGGACCTGGAAGGCGGGGGGAGAATTTACAATCAAGCTACGGATAGGGACCCCAAGAACCTTGAAGTAGGGATGGAAATGGAATTTACCTTCAGGAAGTTTCACGAAGGTTCAGGATTTCACAATTACTCCTGGAAGATGCAACCGGTGAGATGCTAAGGAGGGGATATGAGCGAGGAGTTCAAGGATAAAGTTGCTATCATCGGCATGGGCTGTACTCCATTTGGAGAGCTGTGGGACAAGGACGTGGATGATCTCATAGTGGAGGCAGCGGCCGAGGCGCTGCAAGATGCCCGTGTTGAGCTCAACGATGTCCAGGCGGTCTGGGCTGGGACGGCAAATAGTGGCGTTAACGGAAGCTCGGTATCCGCTCCACTGCAACTCCAATACATCCCGGTGACGAGGGTGGAGAATGCTTGCGCCACTGGTATTGAGACGATGAGACAGGCCGCCTATGCGCTGGCAGCAGGTGTCTACGACCTGGTCCTGGCAGTGGGGTTTGAGAAACTCAAGGACTTAGGTTATCCGGGCCTTCACCCGGGAAAGTTGTCGGATAAGTTTCATCCCATCTACCCGGCTGGCGGCACAGGGCCGGGCCGCTATGCCCTTGCGGCTACGAGGTATTTTCAGCATTATGACCTGGGCGCAGAAGAGGGAAAGCGGGCCATAGGCAAGATTTCCGTGAAGAGTCACTACAGCGGCGCCCGCAACCCAAAGGCTCACCTTCGGCGAGAGATTGCCATAGAGCAGGTACTGAAAGCTCCCATGATTGCCTGGCCCCTGGGCTTGTACGATTGTTGTGGGGTGACGGACGGCGCGTCTGCGGCAGTGCTTTGCAGGGCTGAAGATGTAGGGCGTTTCGCACCCCATCACAAAGACGATTATGTCACCATAAAGGGAATAGGTGTATCTGCCGGTCCGGGGTGGGGGAAAAACAAGGAGGACTATGATTTCACCCACTGGCCCGAGACGGAAAAAGCGGCCGAGCAGGCATACCGGATTGCGGGTATCGCCAATCCCAGGAAGGAACTGGACATGGCGGAGATTCACGATTGCTTTTCCATTGCCGAACTGATCGCCATGGAGAGTCTTGGTTTCTGCCGCAAGGGAGGTGCCAAGGAGGAACTCATTGACAATGGTGCCACAATCGCCCCACAGTTCAGGGAAGAGGTGATGAAGAGGTGGGGCGCAACTGAAGAGGAAATTGCCGATGTCCCGGAACCGGAAGACGTCTTGGTAGTTAATCACAGTGGAGGATTGAAGTCATTCGGCCACCCTGTCGGGGCTAGTGGAGGCAGGGAAATCTACGAGATCTATAAGCAGATTCAAGGAAAGGCGGAAGAGCCTTCGAGGCAATTGAAGGACATACGTCTCGGGCTGGCACACAACCAGGGGGGGCATCCGGGAAGGTTCGTGTGTGCCGTCATGATAGTAGGGGTTCCGGAAGAAAGGATGTAGGCCCGTGGGAGATTACAGGAACATCATCGTTGAAGAAAAGGAGCATATCTGTTTTCTCACGCTCAATAACCCGGAAAAGCGTAATCCCCTGACCGATGAGGCCAAAAACGAGATGATTTCCGCACTCGATCATGTAGATAAATCCGAGGACCTGAGAGCCCTGGTAATTACAGGGCGTGGGCCAGCGTTCTGCTCCGGGGGTGATATCTCCAAGATTGGACAAGAGCTTTCCGCCGATGAGATAAGGAAGGTGATGCTCAAGTCACAAGGGCTTCTCAAGAAGCTCACAGGGCTGGAGAAGCCGGTGGTTGCGGCGGTAAACGGAGATGCCTTCGGCATGGGATGCAATCTCGCCCTGGCCGCTGACTTTGCCATTGCATCCGAGAAGGCGAGATTTTGCGAGGTATTCATAAAGATCGGCTCCATGCCGGATTTTGGGGCCATGTACTTTCTTCCCCGTGTGGTGGGAATGTGGAAGAGCAGGGAAATGATCTACCTGGGCAAAATCATCGGGGCAGAGGATGCCCAGGGAATGGGGCTGGTATACAAGGTCGTACCGCACGACAAACTCGAGCAAGAGACATTGGATCTTGCCCGGACCCTTGCAAGGATGCCTACCAAAGCAATTGGAAGGGCAAAGCGCGTTCTCAACAGCTCCTATTCCATGAGTCTGGACGAGGTCCTGGGGGAGGAAATTGTCGGGCAGATATATTTATCCCAGACAAGGGACTACAAAGAAGGGATGAGGGCACTGCTGGAAAAACGGAAGCCAAGTTTCAAAGGAAACTAGATGTGATGCTTTCCTAAGGACTCCATCTGCGGCGGTGCGCTGCACCTTTATTCACTGCGGCGTTATTTCCATGTACGCCCTCAAACCTTTATGCGCCTTGCATTTGGGGCTCTTGCGAAACCATCACTCGTTTCAATGTCTTGGGAGTTGAAAAACGGGATTCAGGAGGGGAAAGGAAAATGAGCAATGAGATTATGGCAATAGACGTCATGAATTATCCATTTACTCCCGAAGGGATGGCAAAGTTCTGGTCAGGCCCGGAGATGAAAGAGATGGCGGAACGAATCCTGGGAGGACATACCCCGAAGGGCATATCCCCTGAGGAGTTTGTTGCGCAGATGGACGAGGCAGGGTTCGAGAAGGTGTTCATATCCGCGGTAAAGATGGGCTCCTATCGTGGAAGATGGCTTGCCAACGATTTTAGCAACAGGGAGATCTATGAAATGATTAAGGGCCATCCTGACAGGCTGGTGGGAATGGCCGGGTATGATCCCCTCAATATCATTGAAAGCTTGAGAGAGCTGGAGACAGCAGTAAAGGAGTACGGGTTCAAAGGGGTATACGCCCATTTATTGGGCTGGGATATCCGGCCCGATGATCGAAGGATGTACCCTTGCTATGCCAAGTGTATTGAGCTTGGTATCCCCTTTTCTATGCAGATAGGCCATTCGCTCGAGCTGATGCCGAGTGAAGGTGGCAGACCCATATACATTGACAAGGTGGCCCTGGATTTCCCGGAGCTGAAATTTATCGCTTCTCACACGGGATGGCCCTGGTGCGAAGAGCTCATTGCGATGGTCTCAAAACATCCCAATGTCTACATGGATATCAGTGCCCATTTGCCCAAGTATCTTGATCCTTCGGTGGTGAAGTTCATGGATACCAGGGGTCGTAACAAGGTCCTTTTCGGGACCAATGCCTTTGGGCTCAAGCGGTGTAAGGAGCAGCTTCTCGAAATGCCGCTCAAGGATGAGACAAAACAGAAGGTGCTTAGGGACAATGCACTCAAGGTATTCAACCTGTAAATGACGCAAGGCTCTATGAACCGCAAGGGGTCCCATGGCATGGATAACGTTCAGGGCAGAGCAGGAGACAAGGGAAAGGGATGATGTTTGATACGTCCAAGCTAGGCGAGATAGAAGACGCGAGAAAGAGGTGGGAAGCCGGTCCTTTGAAG
This sequence comes from Deltaproteobacteria bacterium, assembly GCA_019308525.1. The sequence goes on along the minus strand of JAFDIC010000134.1, from coordinate 1,246 downwards.
GAGGCACTGGAGAAATCTCCTGAGAGGGAGTTCTGTTCGGAGCTGCCCAAGAAGCGGCTGTACACGCCCGAAGATCTTTCCGGCACGGATTATCTAAAGGATATAGGCTTTCCAGGAGAATACCCTTACACCAGGGGTATTCATCCCAGCATGTACAGGAGCCGCCTGTGGGGTATGGCGGAGTACAGTGGTTTCGGCAGGCCTGAAGACACCAATGAGCGGTGGAAATTCCTGCTTGGCCAAGGCCAGAGCGGCGTAAGTCTCGCCTGCGACCTTCCTACTCAACTGGGATACGATCCAGACAACCCATTGGCAGAGGCCGAGATAGGTGTGGTGGGTGTCTCTTGTCCTTCCCTCAAGGAGGTAGAGACTTTGTTCAATGAAATACCCCTGGATAGGGTGTCTATCAGGGGGTCCATAAACCACCCTCACCCCATCTTGTGGTCCATGTACATGGCCGTTGCGGAAGAGCAAGGGGTCCCTTCACAGAAACTGAGCGGCAGTGTCCACTGGGATTGTCTAAACGAGTACCTTGGGAGAGGCGCCTATATCTTTCCGCCGGAAGGCGCATTACGACTTGCCCTGGATTTCTTGGAATACTCCCTGGAACATATTCCAAGACTGAGTTTCTTGGTGAACGCCTATACGATTCGCGAATCCGGAGGGGACCTGATACAGGAAGGCGCTTATGCCATGGCGGCAGGCATTGCCTTTTTGGACGCGGCTCGAAAGAGAGGCATAGACGTGGACGATTTTGCGCCCCGCCTTTCATTCAACCATGCAGTCCACATGAATTTGTTTGAAGAGGTAGCCAAGTTCAGGGCCTTGCGCAGACTGTGGGCCAAAATTGTAAGGGAGAGGTTCGGGGCGAAGAAGCCCTCTTCCATGAGATACAGCTTCGGACCAGGGACGGGCGGATCTACGTTTACCGCCCAAGAACCTGAGAACAACATAGTAAGGGCTACCGTGGAGAGCCTGGCGGCCGTGCTGGGAGGGGCGACCTATCTACACACGGCCTCCTATGACGAGGCCTATGCCATCCCTTCTGAGAAGTCTGTGAGGATCGCCCTCAAGACACAACTGATCCTTGCACATGAGAGCGGTATAACAGAGACAGTAGATCCCTTGGCAGGATCATATTACGTGGAGAGCCTTACGAACAGCGTCGAGGAAAAAGTGTTGGATTATCTGGGCGAGATGGAAAAGAGAGGAGGTATCATCGAGGTAATAAAGACCGGATAGTTCC
>JAFDIC010000625.1 GCA_019308525.1 Deltaproteobacteria bacterium | reverse complement strand
GTTTCTGCCAGGGGGATTGATGTCTCTTAAGGACAAATTCTCATTTTGAAACGAAGTTGGCGAAAGGAAACGACTGCTGAGGGATACGGGTCCTGGATCATGAACATGCAGCAAGAAGGCAGTTTCAAGGAAATCCTGTTGGATCCAAGGCGTACGGCCCTGGTCGTGGTTGATATGGAGAACGAATTTTGCACGCCGGGTGGGAAGCTCTATAGACGGGAGCGGGTGGACCCGTTCATCCCTAACCTGAGAGAATTTCTTGAAAGGTCCCGCGAGGCAGGAGCCCAGATCATATTTGTTCAGTCCACCAGATTTGCCTATTCTCCAGAATTCAGCCGATTTTGCCAGCCCTCTATCTTGTTGAAAGGAACATGGGCCTCAGAGTTCATAGAGGAGATCTCACCGCGTGATGGGGAACCAGTTGTTGAAAAACATACCCACGACTGCTTTTACAAGACGACAATGGATCGCTTGCTGGAAGGCAAAAATGTTCTCCCGGATACTTATACGATCATAGTCGGCGGGATCAATGCCAATATCTGTGTATACCATGCGATCTTGGGCTTTCACGTAAGGCACTACAATGTGGTTGTACCCATAGACTGTTGTGCCGGTAGCGAGGAAGGGAGAAGAATGGTAAGAGAACAGATGTGCGATAAAGCTTATAGCTATAATGTCACCATCACAAAGTCAAGAAGTATAAGATTCGAAAGGTCGAGGTGATATAGATTTGCCAGACTTACGGGTCCAACCCCATAAAGCCGTTAAGGCTGCAAGGCTACATTACGAAGGGAGCCGAAACATCGCTGAGAGGCGTTCCTTCAAGGGATACGATGGGGGTAGGTCACTATTTTGAGTGAGGGAATATTGTTAACCTTTTCAAAGGAGGAAGGAAAAATGAAAGATCGTAAAAGGACACCACGGATAGGAGGAGGGGTCTTCATTACGTTTTTGGTTGTCATGTTAGCTATTGGTCTAGGTGGTGGTCCATCTAAGGCTGCCACAGCCCCGGAGACCATCAAGTTGGGGTGTGTGATCTCCCTCACCGGCCCCTTCGCAATAGGAGGCTCTTGGGTAAGGCAAGGCTATGATATAGCGGTAAAACATATCAACGAGGCGGGCGGGATATACGTCAAGGAATACGGAAAGCGGATTCCCCTTGAAATAGTCTGCTTAGACAACGAGTCGAATCCTAGGAAGACTTCGGACAGAATGGAAAAGCTTTATTCCGTTGACAAGGTACATTTCTTCCTGGGGGGATTCGCGCAGTTTCTCATAGTTCCCCAACTTGCTATCGCAGAAAAGTACAGGGTCCCAATCATAGGAACAACTATTGGCAGCACAGCGGAGTTTTCCAAGGGATACAGGTATATCTTCACTCCTTTCATGTCAGAGCAAGATCAGGTAAACGTCTTTTTGGAGGTCTTGGACTCTATACCAAAGGCGGAAAGGCCCAAAAGAATTGCCTACTTCCAGATCATGGAGGAATGGGGTGTTGCTACGGGCAAATACTTGAAGAAGTTCGCAACCGAAAGAGGGTACGAGATAGTCACTTTCGAGCAATATGCGATAAGATCTAATGACTGTCCCACACCGCCACAGGGGATCAGGCTGATAAAACAAATGAAGGAGCTCAACTGGTCACCAAAGCTCATTGACATAATGAGGGCAGCTGATGTAGAGATGTGGGCCAAAAACCTGGGCAAGGATGGGGACTACGTAATCCATACCGGAGGATGGGACTACCATCTCAAACTGCCTGGTGTGGAGGGGTTTAACAGGGATTACCGAGCAGCCTATAAGGTCAATCCGACACCTCCATCTGGCAGTGCCTATGCGTGCATTCAGATCTTCGCTGATGCCATAGAAAGGGCAGGAACACTGGACAGGGAAAAGGTGCGTGATGCTATTGCCTCCACAAACACGATGACCATCATGGGTCCCATGAGCTTTAAGCCCAATGGAAGGGGCCAAGGGAAATATGTCAAGACCATGAGCCAATGGCAATACGGTAAGGATGAATTGATTTGGCCAAAGGACCAGGCTTCAGCGGAGCTGCTGTATCCCGCACCACCCTGGGATCAACGTTGATTCCTGCTGGGACGCTGCTTGGGTGACTGAGAACGAAAAGGAAGCCTCCCCCTCAGAAGAGGGGCAGGGGACACACGACAGCGGGGAGAAACTATGAGGCAAATGGAAATGAGTGTGGCGCAATCAGTGGAAGAAGCCGTTTCCCTTTTATCGGAGCACGGCGATGGGGT
>JAFDIC010000133.1:1127-10125 GCA_019308525.1 Deltaproteobacteria bacterium | reverse complement strand
CACAGGATAGTATACTTCCGTACCAATCCCCTGGTCCCGGAGAAAGGCCCTGAGGTCATCCCTCCTTTCCGGGACACGAATCACGAACTGATTATAGATGTGCCTTTCCCCCTTTTCAAGGGGCAATTCTACAAGATCAAGGCCTGATTCCTCAAAGAGTTTTCGGTAGGTGTCAGCATTCTTTATGCGCTGTTCGGTCCACTTGTTGAGATACTTTATCTTGACCAGGAGTATTGCTGCCTGGAGGGCATCCAGCCGAAAATTTCCTCCAATAACCTTGTGATAATACTTTGGCTTCCCCCCATGGACCCTGAGAATCTTCAGTCGTTCGAAAAAGGATTCTCTGCTGGTGGTGACCATGCCCCCGTCCCCGAAGGCCCCCAGGTTCTTGGAGGGGAAAAAGGAAAAACACCCAAAGTCCCCCATTGATCCTGCGCGCTTCACCTCGCCATTGGAAAAGCGGTATTCCGCCCCTATCGCCTGGGCAGCGTCTTCAATGACTATCAGCCCGTGCTCCCTTGAAATCTCTATTATTGGTTCCATGTCCGCGCATTGGCCGTAAAGGTGAACCGGGATGATCGCCTTCAATCTTGCCCTGGTCTTTTTGTCAAGGGAGTCGATGACCCCTTTGACTTTCTCCGGCGCAATATTATATGTATCGGGATCAATGTCAACGATGATCGGTATTGCTCCCAGTCTCACTATAGATCCCAAGGTTGCGAAAAAGCTGTAAGGTGTAGTGACAACATAGTCTCCAGAACCGACCCCGGCAGCCATCAGTGAGATCAAGAGTGCATCGGTTCCGCTGGATACGCCCACTGCGTAAGGGGAACTACAGTACCCAGCGATCTCCTCCTCCAGCTTTTCCACCTTTGGTCCAAGGATGAAGTGCTGGGATTCAAACACTTCCTCGGTCGCTCTCCACACTTCCTCTCGAATCTGCGCATATTGCTTCTTCAGGTCCAGCAGGGGTACTTTCATGCTTCAGCTCCTCAATTCCACCATTCCATCATTCCAATTCTGACCAAAGCGAACCAACTTGCTCCTTCCCCGTCAATGGGGCAACTCGGAGACCTTGACCAGCCTCACGGACGACTTTAATCTCGTCATATAACTCCTCAAAACTTCTAGTGATTCCTTATTGGAGTGGCATATTCCTAATGCCCCCTCACTCCTTTCCAATCTGGGAAAATATCTTCCAGGATTGAAGTAGCTGCAAGGCATACCTGACCTGGTTATCCCTCTTAAGCAGCCTCTCGACCCTCTTGTCCTTTTCAGTTTTCCCTTTTTGCCCGGGGGCTTTTCCGTTCCTGTCATTATCTGCGGGCAAGATATGGCCCTGTAGGTCTTCCTCCCTGAGGGCTTTTCCTTTATCTTCCTCCTCCTGTGTGCTCGTCGGCGGCTCAAATTCAAGCTCGATATCAGGTATGATACCACTCAGCTGGATAGACCTCCCCGAGGGAGTATAGTATCTGGCAGTAGTCAGACGCAAACCCGAACCATCGCTCAAAGACACAATAGTCTGGACAGATCCTTTGCCAAATGTCTTTGTGCCTAGAATCAAGGCCTTCCTGTTGTCCTGCAACGCCCCGGCCACTATCTCTGAAGCGCTTGCGCTTCCACTGTTTACAAGCACTATTATGGGATAGTTTCTCGGCTTCCTGTTCTTGTGGGCACGGACCTCCATGTTCTGGGATTGATTCCTGCCTCTAGTACTCACTATCACCCCCGATTCCAGAAAAAGGTCTGACACCTCGATGGCCTGTGATAACAGCCCTCCGGGATTGTTTCTCAGATCCAGTATGAGCCCTTTCAAAGAAGCATTTTTCTCCAGTTCATTAAGGGCCTTGGAAAGGTCCTTAGTAGTCTTGCTCTGAAAGGTCGAAATCCTGACATATCCGATCTCTGGCGTCAGCCTGTAGTACCGCACGCTTCTCAAGGGAATTACATCCCGCACTATCGTGAACTCAATGGGTTTATCTTCCCCTTCTCTGATGACCGTCAGTCTTACTTTCGTCCCCTTTTTCCCCCGGATGCGCTTCACCGCTTCTGAAAGGCTCATATCCGCCGTGGAATCGTCGTTTATCTTGATGATTTTGTCACCCGCCCGTATACCGGCTTTGTAAGCAGGGCTGCCTTCGATCGGCGCGACTACCGTGAGCATATTATCCCGGATGCTGATCTCTATTCCTACACCAGAAAAACTGCCCTTGGTCTCTATCAGTAGTTCCTGGTGTTCTTCCCTGGTGAGAAAAGAGGAGTGAGGATCCAGGCTCTGGACCATCCCTTTGATGGCTCCCTGGATCAATTCCTTTGGGTCTTTCGGCTCAACATAGTTCTCTTGGATCTGCCTCAACACTTCAGTGAATATCTCTATGTTTTCGTAGACTTCATCTGTGTTATCTGTTCCTGCCTTGACTGAGCCGAACCTGCCGTGAACCAGGATGATTCCACTCACCAATATGAAAGCCAAGAAAATATCGATCAGAAATTTTTTCTTTGTTATTCCCATGATAGGACTCCTAGTCTGATATGTGCGCTCGTGGCCCGGGATGGAGCGATCCTGTCAAACACAAGCGTCTTGAGCGTCTTGAAAGACCGGAATGGTCTCTCGCGAACGCGGAATCGTAGCGGAATTTCAAGCTCTCCATCCATTAGAACAGGCACCGATGACTAATTGTACATTACCGCCTTCTGAAAGGTCAATTCACTTTTAGCCATTTCATAGGACTGAGGCTCTTACTCCCTTTTCTTATCTCGAAATAGAGCATGGGTCCCCCTATAGGCCCTGTTTCTCCCAGGCTACCTATAACCTCCCCCCCTCCCACAAGGTCACTCTTTTTCTTGTTTCTCCGGGACAGGTAGGCATAAACGCTGAAATAGCGAGATCCGTGGTTGATCACTATTATCTGTCCGTACCCCTTAAGCCATCCCGAATACTCCACTCTTCCAGGGAAGATCGCTCTTACTTCTGATCGGGCCTTTCCAAGGAAATAAACGCCCTTCCGGCTTCCATATAAATTGGCCCCGAGGACTCCTGCATCCCTCAATATTTTTCCGTCCAGGGGCAGGGGTAATTTACCCCTGGCTTTCGGAAATCCTGAGGGGAGCTGGCTGGATATTCCTGGTTTCCTCTCAAGGTTTATCAAGGTATTCCTCAGGTCCCGCGCACCCAGTTGCAACTCCCTTACAGCAGTCTCATAGAATTCCCTCTCCTTGTGTATCTTCATCAGGAGAATGATTTTCTTCTCGTGGTCCTTCTTGAGGGAAGCCATGCTTTCCCTCTCCTCTCTTTCGAGCTCCTTCAGGGTTGAGACACCCTTCTGGATTTCCCTTATAGTTCTTTCCCTGTCCATGTGCGCTGACATTACTTTCCGGAACAGGGCCCTGTCCCGCTCACTCAGGACCTGGAGGTACTTGACCCTCTTTCTGAGCTCGTTCAACCCGGATGAAGTTGCAAGCAGGTATATGTAACCCCTTCTGGCATATTTGTAAAAGGCTACAAGTCTCTTTCGAAAACGCTGTTCTATGCTTTTCAGATCCAGCTCCAGTTGACTCAACTGCTTCTCCAGTTCCTCCAGCTGGCTCTCCCCTTGCCTTGTGCGCCACTGAATCTCTCTTATTAGCCCTTTTTTCTCCTCAATGCCTTTTTCCAGACGAGAAAGCTGTTCCACAAGCCTCTTTTCCTTTTTTCCGAATTCTGTCAATTGCCTCATCTCCCTGGAAAGGTAGCTCTCTATCTTCTCGATCTGTTGTTTTTTCTTCTCCCTGTCCGGTTTCTCGAGGGCCAGTACTTTGAAGGAAAGTGCGGATGGGAAAAGGACCAGGGCAAGCACAAGGGCAACAGCAACACCGGCGAAGGGCCTGTTCCTTAGAAGGCCCCCGGCTTTTCGCAGGGGCTCAGGCCAACCAGTGGTTCCTGTCCGGCTTTGTCTCACATCAGGCATCATCAATTCCAGGTCCTTGGTAGTCCCTGCCCTTCACCCCAGTAATCTGAAGAAGCGGCCTATTGCAATAAAGCTCCCTGCCAGGCCCAGGACGATACTCAAGAACAGGATGAGGATAAGATAATCCCTCGGCAGAAAAACTATCTCAATAATCGGAAGCCCGAAAAGATAAAAAGGCTTTATGGAAACGAGTGAATAAAGCAAAAACAGGGCTCCGAGGGCCAGGATTCCACCCACAAGTCCCTGGATCGCCCCCTCCATCAGAAACGGGGTCTTGACGAACCAGTCAGTAGCTCCCACTATCTTGTAGATCTCTATCTCTTCCTTGCGTGAATAGATAGCCAGTTTTATGGTGTTGGTGATGATAAACAGCACTGCAAGACAGAGAAGCGCCCCGACAATTATGCCGGCCACTTTCAGGAGCTTCAGGAAGCCCTCAAAACGCTCGATCCATTGTTCGCTGTACTGCACCTCATCGACGCCTTCAAGTCTTTCCAGTCTCTCTTGAATGGATTGGGCATTGATCCCTGATTTCCCGATGTCTTCAAAGACCACTTCAAAGGAGGCAGGCAAAGGATTCTGTTCTATGCCTTCCAGGAGCGCGGCCTGGCTGCCCAATGCCCTGATCAGATCCTTCTTGGCCTGTTCTTTTGAGATGAATCTCTTCAGTTCTGCGCCGGGCAATTTCCTGAGCTCTGATCGTATCCTTTGCAGCTGTTCACCGTCGATACCGTCTTTGAGGTACACGGACATGGACAGGGACTGGCCCCATTCTACCATCCAGTCGTTGATATTGACGAACAGGAGGAGGAATGATCCAAAGAGAATGAGAGATATTGTTATTGTTCCAATACTTACCGCGTGGACCAGCCGGTTGCACAAGATATTATCGAGGGCGTGCCTAAAATAATACTGCCAGAGTCTTACTGTCATGCTCCCCGTGTTTCTCCCACTATCCTTCCCTCATTGAGGAAGATAATTCGTTGCTCCGTGTCTCTTATCAGCTCTTTACTGTGGGTGGCAATGAGCACTGTGGTCCCTCGCAGATTGATACTCCGAAAGAGAACCATGATATCTTCTGTAATATCCGGGTCCAGGTTACCGGTCGGTTCATCAGCCAGAAGGATTATTGGGTCATTGATTATTGCGCGGGCGATCGCCACTCTCTGTTGCTCGCCTCCAGATAACTGCAAAGGATACGCCTGTTCCTTCTTTTCCAGGCCCAGGGCACGCAGAACCTGGTGAGTCTTCTTTCTGACCAACCCCGGGCTTGTGCCGTTTACCTCCAGTGCCAGCGCGACATTTTGAAAGACCGTCTTTCTGGGGAGTAATTTGAAATCTTGAAACACAAAACCCAGTCTGCGCCTAAGCAGATCGAGCCGTTTACCGCTGATTCGGTTGAGGTTGATACCACGGATGAGGATTTGACCGCTGGTGGGTCTATCGGCTCCGAAAATCAGCCTCAAGAGAGTGGTCTTGCCTGCCCCGCTCGGGCCATTCACAAAAACAAACTCCCCCTCCCCTATTCTAAGGGCCACGTCCTGGAGAGCGATGGCCTGGCCAAACCGCTTGGTAACGTTGAAGAGTTGAATCATAATGCTTGATACTTGCTCTTTCGGCTTTTCAACACGAAGCCGCTAAAACCATTATTGAACTTCACAAACTAATAGGTGCCTATGGCCCTCAGCAGCCTGGATCTGGCAAGTTGAAAGTCGTAAAGTGCGCGAAAGTAATTCACCCTGGATCTGGTGAGCCGAGTCTGGGCATCCAGGACCTCAGTGATGGTGGTTACCTGGGCCTTGTATCGCTCCTGGCTTACCCTGAGGTTCTCCTCCCCTTGTTCCACGGCCTTCTTTGTAGTGGGAACATTCTTCTCTGCGGTCTGGAGATCGAGGAGGGCTCTTTGTATTTCTAGTCCGATGGTAGTCTCGAGATCCTTTTTCGTCTTCAGCAACTCCTCTTTCAACTTCTGTTTTTCACGCTCAGTCGCCCTTGTCTTGCCCCACTCCCAGAATGTCCATTCGAGGGCTATCAATGCCTCCCACCGGTTTGCATCATGAAAGGGACTGCCTTCCACTCTCGGTGAGTCTCCCTCCTTGATATAGTTGTATGTTAGGGCAACCTCCGGCATGTACTTGCTCCTGGCAAGCCTTATCTGCTGATCCGCCTGGAGAATGCTATTGTCTATCAGCTTGATTTCCGGCCTCTGTTTCGTGGCCCTTTCGTAGTATTCCCTGAAGGTTCCGATTTCAGGCTTGTATTCCAGGATATCCCTTACCCTCACAGGTGCGTCAATTGGCCTCGCAAGGAGCGTATTGAAGGCCGCCCGTGCCTGCCCTGCTCCGTTCTTCGCCCTGACGAGCGCCTGCCTGGCACTGGCCAGTTCCACTTCTGCCTGGAGGAGTTCATTTATGGGGATAAGGCCCACCTTATAGAAATTGCGGGCAACGTTGGCGCTTGACTCCCTCGCCTCGACGTCTTTTCTGGCGACTTCCACCGCCTTGTCCGCTATGAGGACATTGAAATAGGCCTCCTTTGTTTGGAGGGCAAGGTCCAGTTTCCTCAATTCGTAGTTCATCCGCGACTGCTTGATTCCCAGCTGGGCAAGCCTGTAAGAGCTCAGGAGACTAAACCCGGTGAAGAGAGGCTGGCGAATGGTTCCGGTCCATCGCCAATTGTCCTGAGTGCTCATGGGAATTTGCTGGGCCTCTGACCTGAAAGTCCTGGGTTCGCTGTCTCGCACATAGCCGTAACTAGTGCTCAGCTTGGGAAGGAAATCAGATCTTCTTTGTTTCATCACTTCAATGGCCTGGTCTATCTTTTCCTTCTCCGCCTTGAGGGCCCAGTTGTTCTCCAAGGCCTCTTGAATACTCCTTTCGAGGGTGTAGATGCCTTCATCTTCACCTGCCCTGGATACCTGTGAAAGCAAGGAGAGACTCAGGATAATCAAACCCATTGCGACAAGTGATTTTTTCCTAACCATAACTTGATCCCCCATTGGTGTCCAAAATGATCTTGATGCCAGAACACGCATTCAGCGCCTTCGATCCTCATAGATGGATTCGAACGGTTTTCGCTGGTAGTTTATTCAATAGAATAGGGATGGAAAGATGTCAATGGCATTAATGGGGATGAAGGATGAGAAATGAGGAATCCTCGGAAACTACTCTGACGTTCGCAGCATGTGTATTCCGGCCCTCCCCTTGCATCTTAGGGGTGAGCCTCCAGCGGCGCCTTCTCGGATCAGGTCTCGTGACCCAGCTTTATCATTCTTTCCCGGGCAGCCTCTTCTCTCCTCTTCTCCCAGAGGTTCCACTCATCCCTTAGACGCTTCACTTCCTCCTGAAGCGTCTTTACTTCCGGAGAACCGTTTCCCTCTCGGGAGCGGAGATCATCGATTTTTCTCTTTATCGTTCGAACACGCTCCTTTATTCTCCGCATAGCATTAAGGGCCTCAAGTTCATTCTTGTCCGGGATTTCTCGTTCGCTGCAAATATCTTGACAGGTTGCCTCCGGTCGTCTTTTCCTCCTCATGGTTATGCTCCTTTATGGTTTCTCCATTACCCTTTGGCTCTTTTTTCTCTTCTGTCTTAGACTTACTCATTCATCCCCCATTGTCAATGGGCCATCTGCGGTGGTGGGAAGTCCATAAAACCCTTGACATCCCCCTGATATTACCTATAGCATGACTCGCCTGGAACAGGGTCAAAGAGGCCCCGATCGAGTCTCGGGGACAAAGTCTTCCTGGTTTCAAGTTCCACGAAAATCATTAGAGAAACCATACGTCACGAATGACCGGGAGAAGCACATGCAAATATTGAAGAACCTATATGGCTTTTTCTGGTTGAACCCCACCACGAACAATTGCAACACATACCTGATAAAAGGGGGAAAGAATATCCTGATAGACCCGGGACACTACCGTCTTTTCGGACACGTCAAGGACAACCTCGAGAGACTTTCCCTCTCCCCTTCGGACATTGATATGGTCATTACCCTCCACGGGCACCCTGATCACCTGGAAGGAGTCAAAATCTTTTCCCCTTTGCCCACGATCGTAGCTCTTCCCAGACTGGAAATGGAGTTTATCAAGAAGGATGCCCCCCATTATTGGGAGTCAATGGGACTGGGAGATTTTGAACCAGAGGTATTTCTAAAGCAAGGAGAGCTTCAAATAGGTGACATGGTTTTCGAGGTTATCCATACACCGGGGCACTCACCCGGATCCATCTGCCTTTACTGGCCGGATGAGAAGGTACTGTTCACCAGTGACCTCGTGTTTAGCCAGGGCATCGGCAGGACCGACCTTCCGGGCGGGAGCAGCGAGGAGCTGAAGAAGAGCATTAATCTGGTCTCCAGGCTCCGGACAGATTACCTGCTGCCCGGCCACGGGGATATGATAGCGGGACCGGACATGATAAGGGCCAATTTCAAGGAGATCGAAACTGTCTGGTTTGCTTACTTGTGAGCAGACCCGACATAACCTTTTTGGGCGGGCCCCCTCCGATGATTCTCTCCCTGCCATGTCTCCACTCGTGGTGCTGCCAAAGGAGGGCACCGTGATGAGGCCAACGGCCGAACACCAGGATCATCCAAACATAGACTTTGATCTCCGCCACCTGGAAGTGTTCAAGCTCGTGGTCGAGACCAAGAGTTTTTCAAGGGCCGCAGGATCATTGCACATGTCCCAACCCTCGGTCAGTGAAAGGATCTCCAATCTAGAGCAATTGATTGGAATCAGGCTGCTGGACCGCCTGGGGAGAAGCGTAGTACCAACGAAAGCTGGAGAATTGCTTTACAACCATGCGGTTTTGATCCTGGACATGAAGAAGGCGGCCTGCATGGAAATCCAGGCCTTCCTGGGGCTCAAGGAGGGCGAAGTGCACATTGGCGGAAGCACAGTTCCTGGAGAGTACGTCCTCCCAAAACTCCTCTGCTCCTTCAGGCACAAGTTCCCTTCTGTTACTGTGAGACTGACCATCGCCAACAGCAATGAGATTCAAGATCGTGTACTGGAAGGCGAACTTGAACTCGGCGTTGTGGGCTTCAGG
>JAFDIC010000133.1:0-1101 GCA_019308525.1 Deltaproteobacteria bacterium | reverse complement strand
CCTGGTTTCCTATGGCCTCTGGAAAGACGAGCTTTTACTGGCCCTTCCCCTGAACCATCCCCTATCCAGGAAAAAGCAGGTTTCTGCAACCGAGATCCTTGGTGAGACATTCATAGTGAGAGAGAGGGGCTCCGGGACCTGGAAGATCATAGAGGAATCCCTGAAAGCATTCACCGGCAAAGGAATCGAATCTCTTGAAATCGCTGCCACGGTTGGAACTTCTGCCGCCGTAAAGGAGTGCGTAAAGGGCGGTCTCGGGATCTCAATACTGTCTTCAAGGGCCATGGAAACAGAGTTGAAGACAGGAGTCCTCAAGGCCCTCAGGATCAAAGATCTCCCCCTCTCCCGCACCTTTTGTTTGATAAGGGACAGGAGAAGGACAGCCTCCCCCCCGTGCCAGGCTATGCTTGACTTCCTCCTCGGCACCGCCGAGGAAGGCTGACCCCCCTCTCAGGCAGGGGACCCACGAGAGCCTTTCTATTCCTCGATACCGGCCAGGCGTTTGGCCGCCCTCTTCTTGTTTTCGGTGTCGGTTTCCCTGAATATGGTCACCCTGTGCGCTTCCGGTGAACCACCTCCATGTATGTCCGAGATAATATCGGCACTCTCCAGGGCCAACTTCTCTGCCAGTCGGAACATCTTTATCCTGTTTTCTGGAGGAACCCCGTTTGCCCCCTTCATATACTTCTTCAGGAGATCCCCTATCTCCGGGTTCTCCAGGTCCCGATCCGATGGGAGGTCTGCGACGAAGCCACCGCAAATGTCCACCATGAGGCGGATGGCTTCACTCATCTCTTTACCCTCGTGGATCTTCGAGGCATTGGCGAGAACCGTGTCAATGAAATAGGTCCCCGAAGGTTGCATCTTTCCTTCGTAGGAGGCGGCAAGGCAGCAACCGTAAAGTGTTTCCGCCCTGTGAATCATATCAATGACCTTTTGCTTGTGGTGACTCACCCTATCCGTACCGTTGTACTCCATGAGCGTCAGTGCAGTGCCGATCATGCAATCGATCTTCCCTGATTTGCATCCCCCGTGGCTCTGCCTGTGGAACGAAGAAAACTTGACCACGTAATCCACGGCAAACTCAACTTCACCGCACAG
>JAFDIC010000132.1 GCA_019308525.1 Deltaproteobacteria bacterium | reverse complement strand
CGAAGAGCCCTTCCTTGTCAGCAAGGGCCCCTGTGAACGCCCCCTTCTTGTATCCGAACAACTCGCTCTCTATCAGGTTCTCCGGGATACCTGCACAGTTGATCACCACAAAGGCCTTGTCCCGCCTCTTGCTCTGCTCGTTAATGGCCCTCGCCACCAGCTCTTTGCCGGTACCGCTCTCGCCCGAGATGAGGATATTGCTCTTGGTCTGGGAAACCCGTTCTATCATCTCGTAGACCTTCCTCATCTGCGGGCTATCCCCTATCAGGTACCCGTAGTGAAGCCAGGTCGATGTTTCTTGTTCCCGGGCTTCCTTGGGGCTCTGCCTTCTCGTCCCCAGGGCGTCCTGGACTATCTTCTTGATATCCTTAACCTTGAAAGGTTTTGGAATATAGTCATAGGCCCCTTCCTTCATGGCCTCAACAGCGTTTTCGGCAGTGGCAAAGGCGGAAATTATGATCACAATGGTCTCCGGGCTCAACGCCTTGGCCTTTTTAAGGACGTCTATCCCATCGACATCCTTCATTTTTATGTCTGTTATCACGACATCGTAGTTCCCTTCCTCCAACAAGTGATTGGCCTCTTCCCCGTTGGAAGCGAGGGTCACCTCATACCCCTCCTTGCTCAGAAAGATCTCGAGAAATTCCCTCATACTCCTCTCGTCATCTACGACAAGAATCTTTCCCTTCTCTTTGTCCGCCAACGCTCCCCCCAATCGATCACGCAAGACAAAAAAACCTCCCTTATGAAGCAAAAATCCGGGTCCAAAGGGCCCGGTTTTGGTCTAAGCCCAGAGGGCATGATTTGTTGTTCTCGCGTTGGCAAAATCCAAAATCCGAATCTCGAAATTCGAAACAAAATCAAATATCAAATGTCCTAATGACAAAAACAAAATCATAATCGCTACGCCTATTGTTTGGATCATTTGAATTCTGGTCATTAAGTATTGTTTCGGATTTCGGATATCGTGCTTCGGATTTAGAGCCTTTTCATTTCTTAAGGCAGAGCCAATGATCTCTGACCTGGCCCTGAGGACCAGGTTTCCCTGTTAGAATGAAACATGAAAAGGAGGTTCTTGTAATGGCATCCTCAAAGTATTCATTGACACCTTACATATCGGACATCTATTATGACACCGGCGCGCTAATTCCCCAATCCCGAAATCCCCTATCTGAGCACGTCATTTGCCGGCCTCTTCCACCTCTTCGACCCCTTTCTTATCTTTGCCTTTCTTGTCCATCTCCTCTTTACCAGGTTCCTTCTTGGCGCCTTCTTCAGCAGGTTTCTCTTTTCTCTTGGCCTTTGCCTTTGTCTCAGCCTTTTCCTTCCCGGGCTTTTTCTTTTCTTCCGCAGGCAGAAGCTGTACGATGGAAACCGGGGCCCCGTCCCCTTTCCTCATCCCCTTCTTCGTTATCCTGACATAGCCTCCCTGTCTATCCGCAAAACGGCTCTTCAACTCTTCAAAGAGCCTGTGCGTAACGCCCTTCTCCTGGAGACGAGCAAGGGCCTGCCGCCTGGCATGCAGGTCTCCTCTCTTTGCCAGGGTAATTACCTTCTCGGCAACCCTCTTGAGCTCCTTTGCCTTTGCGTCCGTGGTCTCCAATTGTTCGTGTTTGAACAGGGAGGTCATCATATTCCTCAGCATGGCCTTACGATGGCTGCTGGTGCGTCCTAACTTCCTGGCAGCTTTTCTGTGTCTCATGGGTCCTAATCCTCTTCCTCGTCTCCCTGGTCCTCTCTGGTTCGCCTTTTCTCCCCAGGGAAATTGTCCAGCTTCATCCCGAGAGAGAGGCCCATCTCCTCCAGTATCACCTTTATTTCATTGAGAGATTTACGTCCAAAGTTCTTGGTCTTGAGCATTTCCGCTTCCGTTTTTTGAACCAACTCACCTATGAGCGTGATATTCGCATTCTTGAGACAATTGGCGGACCGAACCGAGAGTTCCAGTTCCGATACAGGCCTGAAAAGGTTTTCATTGAGCTTTTCTTCTCTCTCCTCCAGGTCCATTTCTTCGGGTTCAGGTTCCTCTTCGAAATTTATGAACGGTGCCATCTGCTCTTTGAGTATCTTTGCTGCGTAAGCCACGGCATCCTCAGGGGTTACGCTCCCGTCCGTCCAAACCTCCATAGTCAGCTTGTCATAGTCTGTTATTTGCCCTACCCTGGCATTTGTCACAACATAGTTGACCTTTTCGATCGGCGAAAACACTGCATCTATGGGTATCACACTGATGGGGCGATTCCGGCTGTCCATCTTTTCCGCGGAGACGTAGCCCTTACCCATTTTGACCGTCATTTCCATTTCCAATTTGGCTTCCTTGTTGAGAGTGGCGATGTGTTTATCAGGATTAAGTATTTCCGCGTCTCCACCGGATTCTATGTCACCGGCCGTCACAGTGCAGGGCCCCTCTTTTGAAATACGCACCACCGCTTCTTCCCTGTCCAGAAGCTTGAGCCTTACTTCCTTCAGGTTCAATATGATATCCGTGACGTCCTCCAGCACACCGGGTATGGTCGAAAACTCATGGAGAACATTTTCGAACTTGACAGAGACGATGGCTGCGCCCTGTAAGGAAGAGAGAAGTATACGCCTCAACGCGTTACCAATGGTAATGCCAAAGCCCCTTTCCAGGGGTTCGCACACGAATTTCCCGTAATAGTTTGTGTGCCGTTCTTCGTCAATAACGATCTTGCTAGGCCTGATTAACTCCCGCCAATTTCTTGCTCTTAGATCTGCCAAGGAATTCCCTCCAATTCATTATTGCATTGTTTGAACTGCTGGCGCCCTTTCCCAGGGCATGAAGCATTCCGCCCTTTACGTCCTCCCCGAGGGAACCTGCCCATATTCAATAAGCCCTCACTCTAGCGGAGATATCGAATCCCACCTCACTTGGAATACAATTCAACGATAAGCTGCTCCTGAATAGGCATGGTCAGATCTTCGCGACCAGGCATCGCCTTGAAAACCCCCCTAAGATTATCCTTGTCCAGTTCTATCCAGCTTGGGACACCTCTCCTTACAACCGTCTCCATGGCGTCCAGAATCGCTTGAACTTTGCGGCTGCCCTCTCTGACTTCCACGACGTCACCCACCTTCACCTGATAGGAGGGGATGTTCACCTTCCTGTTATTCACCAGAAAATGATTATGTCTGATGAGCTGTCTGGCCTGGTTTCTCGAGGACGCAAATCCCATCCTGTAGACCATGTTATCCAGTCTGCATTCGAGCAACATCAGAAGATTGGTCCCGGTTATCCCTTTCTGCCTATCAGCCCTGTAATAGTACCTTCGGAATTGCCTCTCCAGCACGCCGTAAATCCTTTTGACTTTTTGCTTCTCTCTCAACTGGAGTTGGTAGTCTGAAATTTTTCCGCTCCGCCTTTGACCATGCTGACCAGGGGGGTAAGGCCTTCTTTCAAAGGCACACTTGTCTCCATAGCAACGGTCGCCCTTGAGGAACAATTTCAGGTTCTCTCGGCGGCAAAGCCTGCATGATGAACCCGTGTATCTTGCCAATGTACGCCTCCAAAAAATAGAGTTTTGCTCTGCTCCACGGTTTCCCGACCAGGTGAAGCGAAACGCAGATCGTCAGACCCCATGCCGCGGGAAACAGGACCTTTTACGAAGCCCTCAACCTTAAACCCTCCGCCTTTTCGGGGGTCGGCACCCGTTATGGGGAATGGGCGTTACATCCCTGATGACCGTGACTGTAAATCCTTCCGCCTGCAAGGCCCTCAGTGCGGCCTCCCTGCCCACTCCAGGCCCTTTCACCCTGACTTCTGCGGTTCTCATACCCTGTTCCATGGCCTGCCGAAGGGCGTGTTGCGCAGCGAGCTGTGCGGCAAAGGGGGTGCTCTTCCTTGATCCCTTGAAACCCTGTCTTCCTGCGCTCGATGCTGCTATGACGTTGCCCTCGTTGTCGGTCACCGTGACGATGGTGTTGTTGAAGGTAGAGTGAATATGGATGATGCCGCTCGGGACGTTTTTTTTCTCTCTTTTGGCCTTGCCCCCTCGTTTCGTCCTTTTCGCCATTATGTCTCCTCAGACTACTTTTTTCGTTTTCCCATTACCGCCCTTCGCGGGCCTTTCCTGGTCCGTGCGTTGGTACTGGTCCTTTGACCCCGCACCGGCAGACCCTTCCTGTGCCTCAAGCCACGATAGGCCCCGAGGTCCATCAACCTCTTTATGTTCATGGACACTTCACGTCGCAAGTCACCCTCAACCTTATGTTTTTCGTCGATGATCTTTCTTATGCTCGTTATGTGGCCCTCTGTCAGATCATCTGTCTTGGTGTTCCAGTCCACACCAGCCTCGGTTAGGATCTTCTGCGAAGTGCTCCTGCCTATGCCATAGATGTAAGTCAGGGCAATCTCGATCCTTTTACCCCTTGGTAAATCTACGCCTGCTATTCTTGCCAAGGTCTAACTCCCTTCTTAACTCTTGTTTCCGTCAACAATCCCCGACTTTGCTCTTCGCCAGGGACCGGAGGCCCCTAACTGCGGGCCCTCAAAGTGTTATCCCTGCCTCTGCTTATGACGGGGATTTTCGCAAATGACCCTTACCGTCCCTTTTCTCTTTATTATTTTACACTTGTTACAGATTTTCTTTACCGAAGCACGAACCTTCATAGGATTTTCCTCTATTTCTCCCTGTAGACTATTCTTCCCCTGTTCAGGTCGTAAGGGGATAACTGCACCGCAACCCTGTCCCCGGGAAGTATCTTTATGTAATGCATTCTCATCTTCCCGGAGATGTGGGCCAATATGCGATGGCCGTTCTTGAGCTCCACCCTGAACATGGCATTGGGCAGCGTCTCAACAACGGTCCCTTCTACCTCTATCAGGTCCTCCTTTGCCACTTTGATCCTTCGACCGTTTCTGAGAGTGTTGGGCTTGAACTCCCATGTACCGCTACCGGGCCTTGCCCAGTCCCTTCCTCATAAACCCTTCATAGTGTCGGGTCAGCATATGAGACTCGATCTGGTTGGCGGTATCCATGGCGACCCCGACTACTATTAGGAGCGCTGTACCGCCGAAGTAAAAGGGCACGTTCAACTGGTAGATCAGTATCTGGGGTAAAACGCAAACAGCAGAAACATAGATGGCGCCACTGAAGGTAATCCTGGTCAAGACCCTGTCTATGTATTCCGCCGTGTTCTTGCCCGGCCTTATTCCAGGAATGTATCCGCCGTATTTTTTCATATTATCGGCCACGTCAACGGGATTGAAATGGACCGCCGTGTAAAAGTAACAAAAAAAGATGATAAAAATTACGTATATCAGGATATATGCAACATGCCCAGGAGATAGAAGCGTCACGATGGTCTGGAGCCATGGTATCTGTTTGACATTCAAAAAATTTGCTATCGTGGCAGGAAACATGATAATAGAGGATGCGAATATGGGAGGGATAACGCCCGCTGTATTTATCTTGAGTGGCAAGTGGGTGCTCGCTCCCCCGTACATCTTCCTGCCCACAACCGTTTTTGCGTACTGGACCGGGATGCGGCGCTGTCCCCTCTCCATGAATACAATGAAACCCACAACACCGATCATGAACGCCAAGATCAAGGCCATGAAGAAAGGGGTGATTTCTCCCGTCTTCATGAGCCGGAAGGTATTGCCCACTGCCAAGGGCAACCTTGCAACTATCCCGGCAAAAATGATCAACGATATCCCATTACCTATTCCCCGTTCAGTAATCTGCTCGCCGAGCCACATCAGGAAGGCCGTCCCCGCGGTCAGCGTAATAACCGCCAAGATCCTAAATCCCCATCCGCCTATCGGGACCACCATCGCCCCCCCGGGGCTGCTCATCCTCTCAAGTCCCACTGCAATTCCGAATCCCTGGATAATGCTCAGAATCACCGTGCCATACCTGGTATACTGTGTAATCTTTTTTCTGCCCTGCTCTCCCTCCTTCTTCAGCTTCTCGAGATAAGGGATGACCACCGTCAGCAACTCCAGAATAATGGATGCACTGATATAGGGCATGATCCCGAGGGCCATCACGGACATCCTGCTCAGGGCGCCCCCTGAGAACATGTCAAAGAGCCCGAAAAGGGTACCCTGCCGCTCGCTGAAAAAGGCCGCCAATGCTGCGGCATCAATCCCCGGGGTAGGAATGTGACTGCCAAGCCTGTAAACCGCGAGCATGGCGAGGGTAAAAAAGATCCTCTTTTTTAGCTCGGGAATCTTGCCGATGTTCTGAAAACCGCCGATCATTCTTCAGGTCCGCCTATCCTATTGTGATAGTGCCCGCTACTCACTCGTGCGCTGTTCAAACCAACTCTACCTTGCCCCCAGCAGCCTCTATCTTTCTCTGGGCAGACTGGCTTGATTTGTTGACCTTTATCGTGACAGGATGAGAGATTTCCCCGTCACCCAACAACTTCACACCGTCATTCTTGCCCTTGACCAATCCCGCGGATTTCAAGGATTCAACATCCACGGTCGAGCCAGGTTCAAACCTGCTGAGGTCTTTGACGTTTATTACCGCATAGTCCTTCTTGAAAATGTTCGTAAACCCCCTCTTCGGCAAACGCCTTTGAAGAGGCATCTGTCCTCCTTCAAACCCGGGGGGGACATTACCTCCGGATCGGGATTTTTGTCCTTTCTGCCCCCGGCAGGAGGTCTTACCATGTCCTGAACCAGGGCCTCTTCCAACCCTCTTCCTGTCTCTCCTGGAGCCCTTTGGCGGAGATAGTTCATGAATCTTCATCATTGGCTTCCCTGTTACGGTTCTATCCTGACCATGAAAGAGACCTTCTGGATCATCCCCCTGATGGCAGGCGTATTCTTTAAGGTAACGGTCTTGTGCATCTTGGTCAAACCCAGGCCTTTCAAGGTTTCACGAATCTTCTTCGGCCTACCTATCTTGCTTCGAACGAGAGTTACTCGGATTTCATCAGCCATTGTCATCATACCTTCTCAACAAGGACCTGTCAGAATCAAGAACGGATTTCCTGCACCTTCTTCCCCCGCCGGCTCGCAATCTCTTCAGGGCTCCGAAGGGATACCAGTCCCTTGAGGGTTGCCTTTACAAGGTTATGGGGGTTATGGGAACCGAGACACTTTGTCAGGATGTTCTGGACCCCCACGGCTTCCAGCACGGCCCTGACCGCTCCACCCGCTATGATTCCCGTTCCTTGGCTTGCAGGCTTTAACAGTACGCTTCCCGCACCCCACTTCCCGATAATCTCGTGGGGCAATGTGCCGTCGACAATATGTACCTTTTTCATGTTTCTTTTTGCCTTCTCAACGCCCTTTCTTATGGCCTCGGGGACCTCATTTGCCTTTCCAAGTCCCCCGCCGACTGTTCCCTTTCCGTCCCCGACCACAACCAGGGCGCTGAAACTAAATCTTCGGCCTCCCTTGACCACTTTTGCCACCCTGTTGATATGAACGACTTTTTCTATGAGCTGAGTCTCTTCTCCTTCTTGATACAACGTGCTCTCCTTCATCTCATGTATTGTGGTTGGATTGTCATATCACCGGTAGAACCCGCCGGTAGCACAGAAAACGACACGGCTACGATCTTCCCTGCTTCCCTGGTTGTGTGGTGTGCATCCCACACATGCGCTAGAATTCCAGCCCGTGCTCCCTGGCAGCCTCTGCCAACGCCTTTACCCGGCCGTGGTACAAGAAGCCGTTCCTGTCGAAGATTACCTTCTTGATACCTTTCTCCATAGCTCGCCTGGCGATCAATTCACCTACAATCCTGGCACCCTCCTTGTTTCCGCCCTTTTGCAGAACTTTGTCCCGAATATCCTTTGACAAGGAAGAGGCATCTGCCAGGGTTCGCGCACTCTCATCGTCTATGATCTGGGCATAGATATGCTTTGCGCTCCTGTACACTGATAACCTGGGGCTCTCCGGGGTGCCCTTGACCCTTTTCCTTACCCTCTTTTTCCTGGTCAACCTCGCCTTTATTCTGCTTCTCTTTACCATGGCTGATGAACTCGCAAAAAAATCAAAATAGGGATATTCCGATTACTTGGCTCCGCTCTTCCCGGCCTTCCTTCTGATGCTCTCTTCCACGTACTTTACCCCTTTGCCCTTATAAGGCTCGGGGGCTCGAAAGTTGCGAATCTTTGCGGCAGTCCGGCCCAGGAGTTCTTTGTCGATACCGCTCAAGGTTATTTTGGTTTTCTCTATCTTGGCATCTATACCATCAGGTAATTCAAACACTATGGGATGGGAGTAGCCCAGGTGAAAGGTCGCCTTCTTTCCCGAGACTTCAGCTCGGTACCCCACTCCTACTATCTCCAGTTCCCTCCGAAAGCCTTGACTTACCCCTGTGACCATATTCGCAATCAGTGCCCTGAAAAGTCCGTGCAGGGCATGGGATTTTCTTGTGTCACCGTTCACCGTAACGATGAGTTGATCGTCTTCCCTGCCAACCTTTATGCTCGGATGAATCTTCTTCCTGAGCTCCCCTTTTGGCCCTTTCACCAGGAGCAGATCCTCTTTTATCTCGACAGTGACATCCTTTGGTATCGGAATAGGCCTCTTGCCTATGCGTGACATTGGTACCTCCCATTCAGGGTGCTGCTCATCTCTCTATCCTATACCATCCAAGATGGACACGGTTATCCTACCATACGGAACAAATGATTTCACCGCCGACTCTTAACCTTCTGGCATCCTTGTCAGTAATGACACCCTTTGAAGTTGAAAGAATACTCATACCGTATCCATTGAGAACCTTTGGGATCCTGTCGCTCTTGGCATAGACCCGGCGGCTTGGCTTGCTTTCCCTCTTCAGGCCGGTTATAACCGGCTCCCCTTTTTCGTCGTATTTCAAGAATACCCTTATTATACCTTGGCGTTTATCCCCAATAAGCTTGTAATTCCTTATGAAACCCTCCGCCTTCAGTATCTTTGCGATACTGATCTTGAGCTTTGAGCTAGGGATGTCTACCGTCTCATAGGACGCCATTATGGCGTTGCGTATCCTGGTCAGCATGTCAGCTATTGGGTCGGTTGTACTCATCTCTGGTGGCTCCTCCAAACCCGGTAACAGGGTGTCATTACCAGCTCGATTTCATAACACCCGGAATTTCGCCCCTTAAGGCCATTGAACGAAAACATATTCTGC
>JAFDIC010000131.1 GCA_019308525.1 Deltaproteobacteria bacterium | reverse complement strand
GAGTTCAAGAGGCCCTGGGGCGAGATCCTTTGTGCCGCTGCCCATCTTGAGGATCATTTGAATCATCTCTCTGTTCATTGCGGGGGGGTTGTCATAGTGCCCGATGAAATTCGCAGGTACTGCCCCGTGGAGATATCCGCGAGCGGCGTGCAGGTCCTCCAGTGGGAGAAGGACTCGGTTGAAGATGGGGGGCTGGTCAAGATAGACTTGCTGGGGAACAGGAGCCTGGCAGTCATTCGGGATGCCCTGGAACTGGTAGCAAGAAATTATGGACGGCGGATCGATTACGGGGAGTGGAATCCGGTCAATGACCCCAGGACAGTAGAGACCTTCTACAGGGGAGATACCGTGGGGGTTTTTTACTTCGAGAGTCCGGCCACAAGGCAGGTGTTGAAAAAGCTTCAATCCGTGTTTACCCTTGGGGAATATCTCCGACAGGACCACTTTCACTTGAACGTGGTGGTCACCTCTATTATAAGGCCTGCATCCAATGATAATATCCATACCTGGATCTCACGGCTGAAGGGACAACCCTGGGATTACCCCCACCCCCTCTTGGAGCCTGTACTGAAAGAAACCCTGGGAGTCATGGTCTTCCAGGAGCAATTGAGCCAGGCTGCAATTCACCTGGCAGGATTTGATGCAGCAGAGGCAGACACCCTCAGAAAGGTGGTCAGCAAAAAAGACCGGGAAAAGAGGCTCCGGGACTTTTATTCCCGGTTTGCCAGGGGGGCCAGGGAAAGGGGTGTCGCTCCAAGGGTAATAGAAGAGGTATGGCGAATGATCATGGGCTTTGATGGCTATAGTTTTTGCAAGCCCCACTCGGCCAGCTATACCCTGGTGGCCTACAAGTCCGCATACCTGAGGGCCCATTACCCTGCTGAGTTCATGGCCTCGGTCATTTCAAACGGCGGGGGATTCTATTCCACCTTCGGCTATCTTTCCGAAGCAAAACGGATGGGGCTCCAGGTACTCCCCCCGGATATCAACCGGAGTGAGATCAAGTATACGGGGCGGGATAAATATATTCGGGTCGGCCTCATGCAGTTGAAGGATATGTCCTGTGAGGCCAGGGAGGCAATCATTCATGAAAGGGAAAAGAGGGGAGCCTTCAAGTCCCTGGAAGAGTTTCTCAGCCGGACGGCATCCCATATCCGTCTCCAGGATGTGAGGGTGCTGATCAAGGCCGGTTGTTTTGACGGGATTGCCTCGGGCGTTTCCAGGTCCGCCCTCGTGTGGCAGGCCCTGGGGTTTTTTTCCAAGAAAGAGGGGCCAAAGACCTTTGACCTGTTCTCCGCCTCCCACGGTAACGTATCCGCGAAGTCCCATGCTCCATACCCCAGGAAATTGATGCTGAGGAACGAAATGGAGACCCTGGGGTTTCTTCTCTCGATTCACCCCCTGGATCGATACAAGGGGCGCTTAAGGGGGTTGAAATATGTGAAGGCCTCTGAACTTGCGTCTCACGTGGGTGAGAGGGTAACTACCATAGGGTGGATGGTTACGGGCAAGACGGTACACACGAAAGAGGGGGATCCCATGAGATTTGTCTCCTTCGAGGATACCACGGGACTTTATGAAACCGTGTTCTTTCCAGGGGCCTATCACCGGTTCTGTCACATGCTCAGCGGATCGCGTCCCTATGTTTTGAAAGGGCAGGTGCAGGAGGAATTTGGAGCAATTACCCTCACGGTGCACTGGATAGGCTTCTTGGACAGGTACGAGACCTTTGAAAAACCCACTTTGGGCACGGCAACACTGCTGCCTCACCCCAAGACTTGATGAAATCAGCGCCACCAGTTCAACTGGTGGCGCTGATTTCATCATTGCGCACAGCAGACCTCCACTAAAGCACGGGGGTTTTGTAAAGACAAATCGATCTGAAGAACAGCTTCCCTGAAAGGGAAGGGCTGTTCTCTCCACCTTGCAGTTTATCGAGAGGTGGGTTACAGGGATGAGTGCGGGCATAAGGTCTCCCAGCCTTGTCTCATGCAGGATTCTGGACTACGCCATATTCCCTGAGCAGGAGTGCAGCATTATGCCCCCCAAAGCCAAAGGACTGTGAGAGGGCAGTTCTTATGGGATAGGAGTCCACCCTGGTTACGAAGCTGAGGTCAGCGATGGGTTCATCAAGATTCTTGCAGATATGGGTGGTCTTGTGTTTTATGCTCAAGGCCGCAACTACTGCTTCGATGGCACCGGAGGCACCCAATGTATGCCCCAGCAGGGATTTTGTCGAGTTCACGAGGACACCTCTTCCAAAGGCTTTATCTATCACCTTCACCTCTGTTTCGTCGTTGAGCACGGTGCCTGTTCCGTGGGTATTCAAGTAATCCACTTCCTTTTCTGATATGCCCCCGTCCTCCAATACCCGTCCAATCATAGTCATGATATTCTGCCCGCTGCTTTGCATCATCATGATGTTATGGGCGTCACAGGTCTCAGCATAACCGATGATCTCTGCAATGATCGGTGCTCCCCGTCTCAGGGCGTGGTCTAATTCTTCGATCACCAGGACGGCCCCACCGCCTTCACTGAAAAGGAATCCAGAGTGCTTAACGTCAAAAGGGCAATTGGCCCCGTCGGGGTTTTCGTTATTACTCGTCAGTGCCTTGACTGCATCAAATCCGTAGAAGATCCCACCGTATGCATCGTACAGGTATTCGGTTCCACCCGCGAGAGCGATATCGATTTCCCCTGACCTTATGGCCTTGAAACCATAACCTATTGCCACGGTCCCTGATGCACAAGCCGCACAGAAAGTGTTATTGCTTGCCCTGAAGTCAAATTTGATGCCGAGGTTTCCCGAACAGGCATTGGGCATAATCATGGAAACGGCAAAGGGATGGAAACGTTTTGGGATTATGAGTCTCCCCATGATCTGATTGAGCTTTTCAGACTCCTGGAGGCCCCTTTCCTTCAATCTTAAGAGCAAGCCGGAGAGGGCTTCCTTCTGCCTTGCAGTGCTCTGGTATGCGAAACACTCGCTGAATGTCTTTGCGCCACCGATGCCGGTCCCCATGAAAACTCCCGCCCTTTCCCTGTTGATTGAGGGGACTGTAAAGGTATTGCGCCTCTGGTCCTGTTTTTCCAATTGTAGGCCTGCGGATTCGAGTGCCTGGAATGCGCAAGCCATGGCTATAAGGCTGGATTTGTCTATCTGTTTCTGCTCAATACGGTTGATCTCATAGTTTTCAAGGGAGATCTCTGGGAGCGGGGACCATAGCTGAGAGTTGAAATCAGAATAGTCAAACCAATGATCCGGAATCTTTTCAATACGGGTCTCGCCCCGAAGGCAGTTTGCCCAGAATTCCCTCACGCTCAACCCGATGGAGGTCATTATGCCCATGCCCGTAATGACGACTCTTCTTTTCATCAGTAGATCGCCCTGTTTCTCAAGACCTTTTTCGACACCAAACCGGCATCATCGTCAAAGTCTCATGGGAAGGAGTTTCAACAAGAGCCGACCCAGAGTACGATTAGCCCGGTTCTGTTGTCCCGGTTCTAGCCTTCGGGCCTGCCTTGCGCCTCCACGATGCCCATTATGTACCTCACCGCCTCACCGACCGTGGTTAATTTTTCCGCCTCCTCGTCCGGGATCTCCCTATCGAATTCATCCTCGAACTCCATCAGGAGCGTCACAATATCGAGAGATTCGGCGCCTAGATCTTCTACAAACTTTGTCTCCATGGTAATCTTCGCTTCATCAGTGTTAAACACCTCGGCAATGACCTTCTTTACCCTGTCGTATACGTCTGAAGTGGACGGATTCTCATACATTTTTCACTCCCTATGCGTCAATGGTCCAAGGCATCAAGCCTTTTCGCCGATTGTAGCCATGAATTCGGCTTCCGCTACCTTATGGTCATCAACCTTCGCCATACCAGCCAACTTGATCACCTTGGAGCGCTGCCTCAAGAGCCGGACTTCTGATACAAGTTGATCTCCGGGTAACACGGGTCTACGGAATTTCACCCTATCTATTGCCATGAAATACACCGGAGAACCGTGCAATTCAGGAGGAAGAGACTCATAGGCAAGGACCCCTCCTGTTTGTGCCATGGCTTCTATGATCAGGACTCCAGGCATTATCGGCGCCCCCGGGAAATGTCCTTGAAAAAACGGTTCATTGATCGTGACATTTTTGAGCCCCACTACCTTCTCTCCCGGGACCAGTTCCAGGATCCGATCAACCAGAAGGAACGGGTAGCGGTGAGGCAAGTATCTCATGATGCCCTCAATATCGTAAATAACAGGCATTACTTTCCTCCAGGGGATATCAAATTGGTTTGAGCCAAAAAGCATCCGGGGACAAGTGAAAGGCCCATGCCGGCATATGCGCACAGGTTTTTGACCTGAAACACAAGCTCTTTTATATTCGTTTTTACGAGATGTTGCAAGGGCAGCAGGAAAAATATCCAAAACACGGGTGCTGGACTTGGGGGAATGGAGGCTTCTTGCTGCTTTCACAACCGGGTATCGTGGTTGAAAGCCCTGAAAGAGGGGTCGCTGGTGCCGTCGGTTAGGGAAACAGGTGAAGAATCTCCTCTCTCCAGGGCAGCTATCAGCAACTGAAGGGTATGGTAGTCGAGATCGACGTCATTCCAACCCAGGAAATGCAGCCGCCTGTTGGTCTCTTCCAAGTCAGCGCTTGATGAGGGCTGGACAGCTAGAGAGTCAGCAACTATTTTCAAAAAACCGGGGATTAGCCGGGGTTCAATCCCCTTGTCTCTTAAGCGCCGGTATAATGCTTTTCTCAAATCTCCCATTTCTATTTCTTCCCTCAAAAACCTGGTCCTTAGGGCCAGTCGAAGATCCCGCTTTGCGGGGGTCATGGATGGTGGCCCTGCCATTATATGCCCGCGAACAAGCCAGGAGTCAGAATCCAGCTCTGCCGCCGGGCAAAAAAGCCGGGCCCTCTGTACCCGGATCTTTACTTTACCCCATATTCACTGTTTCGACAAAACATCATATGGTTCCTGGCTGCATACACTAAGGTAATAATACATTTTTTCTACGCAAGGGCCAGGCATGGAAAAATGGATCTATAATAGAAAAATGCCGCCTCAAAAGGAAATTGTGCTTCTTTACAACTCCATCTGTCAATAGCTTGGCCCGGAAGTCTCCAGGCCTTCCAAGATCAATTCGATCGTATTCAAGAGGTCCTTTGCAGAAGAGGTATTTTTCGAAATAAAGAAATTTGCTCCCCTTTCATAGGCCGCGTCCCGGTATTCTGGCAGGTCAAGACCGGTGACGATGACTATCACAAGGTCCGGATAAAGATGCCTGATTCGGCTTGTCAACTCCAGCCCCTTTGCCCCTGGCAGCTTCAGCTCCATGAAAAGGATATGGGGGAGGAAGCCCTGGATTTTGGTCAAAACAGCGTCCCCGTTTTTTTCCTCCTGGAATTTCACAAAAGGAAATCGTTGGGTCAGGAGAGCCAGGAAAGCCCTGCGGAAATTGTCATCTCCTTCGACTATGATTGCCCTTATACTATCATCGTCCATGAGTATTGCCGCTATAAGCCCTAACGGATCCATCGTTTGCAATTGGAAAACCCTATCTTCCCGGTGGCAAATCCCAACCCTGGCCCCACAAAGACTAGCAGGCAATCTACAGCTTGTGATAGTAACAATAAATAGGGTGATGCCCCTATATTGCCTGGAGGAAGGGTGTATTTCTCTTGTTGGAAGTGACAAGAGCAGTCGGTCGCCCCGGGTGGAGTCTACTGCCTTCGTTGAGCTTGTTGCGGTTGCGTCGGGTAAGAGCTTTGAAAAAGCGGACGTTCCGAAGGTATCTCCAAACAAGTGGGGGGGTGAAAGAAGAGTTGACTTTGAGTCATTTTGTGAATTATTGTAGCGAGTTGTCTCCCGGCCAAAGAAGACGTCTTTGATTGGTTTCCTCGTTCCGGCAAACTATGGGAGGACCTCTTTACGCAGGGAGGCAAGACGGTGATGAGGGCAGTAGAGAAACAGGGAAGGATTCAAAAAGGAGGGAATTTTCATGGCAAGGGGCACAGTAAAATGGTTCAGCAACAAGAGGGGGTACGGTTTTATTACGCCCGATGAAGGAGGTGAGGATTTATTCATTCATTACACAAACATAGAAGGGGAAGGGTTTCGTAGCTTGGAAGAGGGCCAGGTCGTAGAGTTTGAAGAAGCACAGGGAGACAAGGGCCCGCAGGCTACCAAGGTGAGACCTATCTGACAGGTCTGCTTATGACAGGTAATAACGGCCTCGATTCTCGTGTCGGGGCCGCGTTCACAAATCCCATAATCCCCAAGGAATCTCCTGCCGGTACCCGAAGGTGACAAAAAGTTCCCACCACAACATATTGTGTAACAATCTTTGTTGACATACCATATTGATGCCAATATAATCACGCCTGTGATCAGCAAGATCCCCTTCGGGAAGGAAAGTCTTTTCACTCATGAAAGATGTTCTCGTGCCTCCCGTCTCAAGGCCTGAGGAAGAGGATTGGACAGCAATATACTCTGGCGAGAGGGGATTTTCAGGAACACCCGAGGAGAGCAAAGACTGCTGGAAGCGCCAGCCAGGACAGTAAGATGAAAAAGAAATGGTACGCGGCTTTCACAATTGCGTGGCCTCTCTTGATGCCGGGGCTGTTCATTGGTGTGGTAGATGCGTCTGTCCTTCAGAGGGTAAGGACCGGGGAGCACGGCGCCTTTACAAGGTTAGTGTTTGAATTTAGAGGATTGCCTGAAAATGCGCCCGTGGAGTCTGTGGGTCAAGGGAAATTATCTCTCCTATTCCCCAATACTCGGACTGATTTGCCACCCGTGGTGAAGTTCTCGGGACGGAAACGTGTGGACCGTATGAAGTTTGTCAGCAACGGGTCTGACCTTACCGCCGACATATTTCTCAAGCTCCCCTATTTCAGCCTCAAGACCCTTCGACTCAAGGACCCAGAGCGTGTGGTCTTTGATCTCTATTGGATTCCCATGACCGGCAAAAACCCTTACTCTTCAGCGGGGAGCAAAGCAGACGAACAGGGAAAGGATCTGTCAGTGAAGCCCCTTCCTGTCCTCATAAAAGGTGGTTCTAAGCCGTTTGCTGAGCGGTGGCCATCATATTCAAATGAGATCTCCGGGTTAGGGGAAGAGGCAGGCCAATCCACCGGGGGAGAAGTCCAGGACTCAAGAAAGGGGATGTTTATGTCCTTTGTGCGCTACGGATTTTGGCAGACGCTTTTTCTGGGCCTGCTGAACCTCCTCACTCTAATTCTCATAATGATGCTGGGTTTCGTCCTGTCACGGCAGATAAAGAGGGTTGACGGGCAAGACCGGCAGGAAGAGCACAAAGAATCCCTGAGGGTGAGGGAAGAGGACAGGAGGCTTATGCTCATAGATGCCGGCATCAGGAGGAGACTGAGCAACCGCTGTATGAGCAAGGCAGCGTAAGAAGTTTTTCAGGCAGAGAGGGGTCAAAAGATGGGTATTGCACCTTCCATGAAAGAGACCGAGGAACTCGGCAGATTGATCAAATCCTTCAGAGAGAATCATTCCATCTCCTCTGAAGATAGGGCCCTCAATGATCTGCGGAAGCAGGCCAAGGAGATTTCGGAAAGGATGAACAGTTTGTCGGAAAGGATGAAGAATCTAGAAGAAGGCATGAAAACCCTGGAGGAAGTGGTTAGGCTTCTTTTCGAGAAGAGTGTTATTATGAAGGAGCGTATAGAAGTAATAAGGGAAGACACATCACCGCGGGCGGAGGATATGGGTTGAGAGAACAGTTGGAAAGGCAGCGGAGAATCATCAAAGGGATCTTTGGCGGTTCGTTGAAAATCGATTCGGCCAAGGACTTTGAAAGACTATTTGAAGATGTTCCTGAGAGCCCTACCCTGTACAGGGCATTCGCTGATCTGCTGGTAAAGGAGAAGGCCCTGGAGGCCGGAGCAATAGCTTACAAGAATGCGTCAAGGCTCTTTTTGGACTCTGGCTTGATACTTCAGGCCATAGTATCCCAGACACTAGCCTGGCGACTGGCGAGGCCTAGTGCGGAGGAATTCCGCAGGTTCCACTCGAGAATAACCCGGTGCAAGGCCGATGAAAATCCCACAAACCAGTTTTTCCAGAGAATGCAGTGGAGGGAGCTGTTTTCTTTCTTGCAGTGTGCGGAAAGGTCGCGTTTGCCGAGCGCCAAACTGGTCAAGAAATTCGGGGACAGGGAGACCCATCTGTATTTCGTGGTATCAGGTATCCTAAGAGAATCAGTGTATCATCTCGTGGACGGGCAGGAAGGGGAGTACAGGAAAAAAAGTTTCAGCCTGATGAAAAACGAGTTCTTCGGCAAGGTATATCCCTTTAGGGAGGTCATAATTTCCAGGTCGGATGTAGAGACGGTCAGTCGGGCCGAGGTGCTCAAGATTCCAGGGCAAAGACTCCTTGAAGTCTGTGTAAGACATCCTGGAATAGAACTTTACCTTATTGATCTCTATGAGAGAAAGGTTGAGGCGGAGGGAAGCGGTAATTCTTACAGGGTGCGCAAGACGGCCCGTCACAGGTTGCCCACAAGGGCCGATATAGGATTCCTGCTCGATGAGGGTAATGGCAAGTGGCCTCTGAGATTGAGCGGGGTTACAAGGGATATTTCCCTCAGAGGGGCCTGTGTGGTAGTGGGAACGAAATACTTGGTCGGAACACCTGCCGACATGATTGGAAAGAACGTGAAAATAAATTTGAGCTTGCCCAGGGCAACGGAAAGCCCCTATATAGAGGGGAGAGTTATTTGGGGCAAACAAGCCCTTAACGGAAAAGGGGAGATGGCCATATTCGGCCTAGAGTTCAAGGACTTATCGGAAGCCGACAGGGTGCTTCTCCAGGATTACTGCTATGGTGGGAGTGCGGAGCAAAATCTTCTTTGGAGCCTCTGGGAATCAGAGAAGCAGAGAGACACCTATATCCAGTGAGGAAAGAGCACGCCATGGAACAGGCACTGGGATTGAGAACTGAACCCCGTCCGGTCATTTGGGCCGTGGGCGGCGGCAAGGGTGGTGTCGGCAAGAGTATCATTTGTTCCCTGTTGGCATTCTGGTTGGCCAGGCTGGACAAGAAGGTGATCCTGGTTGATCTTGACCTGGGCGGGGCCAGTCTTCATACCCTGATGGGGATCAGGACACCATCCCGG
>JAFDIC010000130.1 GCA_019308525.1 Deltaproteobacteria bacterium | reverse complement strand
TGCTGATGACAGTCATAGACTACTATTTTAACAAGATCAACAGCACCGCAGGATCCCTCAAGAAAGAAGAAGAGAGAGTGACCAGGGAACTGAAAAAATATCAGAAGACTATTAGCAAGATCAGGCAATTGGAGAAGAAGATCAAGGAGATCAATGCCAAGCTGAATGTCATCAAGGAGCTTGAAAAGAAGAAGACAGGACCCGTACACCTGCTTGAAGAGATAACCTATGCGGTTCCCAAGGATAAGCTGTGGCTAAATTCCCTGAAGGAGTCGGGAGGAAAACTGACCCTCAGCGGGACGGCCATGGATAATGAAACAGTCGCCCTTTTCATGACCAATCTTGAGAACTCGGAGTACATCAATTCCGTGGAACTCCAGAGTACCAGGATGCGAAGCCTGCCCCAGTACAGGCTGAGTGTTTCGGATTTCGTCTTGGAGTGTAAGACATATGCCTATAGGGAGAAGGTAAAGAAAACGGCAAAAAGGAAGAGATAAGGGGAATCCTCTGAACAAACACACGATTTCTAGGGTTAAGGGAAAAAAATGAAAACCGAGGCTTTCTTTCAAAAAGTGGGCGAGATCAAAATGCCGGTAAGGATACTGATCTTTGTGGGAACCATAGTGGTCCTGGGAGGGGTTTACCTGTGGTTTGTCTACCTACCCAAGACGAGCGAGATAGCGGAAACCAAGCACAGGATAGCCCAGCTTGAGAACAAGTTGAGAAGAGCAAAGGTGAGGGCGAAGGCCCTTAAGAAATTCGAGGCGGAGCACGCACGGGTGGATGCCCAATTCAAGGAGGCCCTCAGGCTCCTCCCGAACAAGAAGGAAATACCAAGCCTGTTGAGGACCATTACCCAGTTGGGAACAGAGTCCCAACTGGAGTTTCGTCTCTTCAGGCCTCGGCGGGAAAGGGCAAGAGACTTCTACATAGAGATCCCTGTGTCAATACAGGTCAGCGGAAACTACCACAACGTTGCCGTCTTTTTCGACAAGGTGGGGCGCATGGAGAGGATAGTAAACATCCTGAACGTATCCATGAAACCGGTGGCTCCCCGGTCGACCAAGCTGATC
Organism: Deltaproteobacteria bacterium; assembly: GCA_019308525.1. The sequence goes on along the minus strand of JAFDIC010000130.1, from coordinate 8,137 downwards.
ACGAACTGTGACGCGGTAACGTACAGTTTCAAGGGTGAAACAAATGGCGAAAAAGCCCAAAAGAAATAGCAGTCAAGTACACCTCCTTTTCAACCTGCTTATCCTCCTCTTGTTCTCAGGGTTCGCCCTGGCTGCAACCACCCTGGGGGCAGAGGGGGTGATCTACAAGGCTCCTCGCCCCATGAAAAAGACGCTGGGGGAAGAAGAGAGCGGCAAGGCCGGCAATGAGAAGGAGAAAAAGTACTCCTATGACCCGTTGGGCAAGACAGACCCATTTGAATCTTTCATCGCCAAGATGGAGGCGATCCAGGAGAAGAAAAAAGGAAAACCCAAGACCTATCTTGAGACCCTGGACCTGAGTCAGCTTGAGCTGATCGCAATCATCGTAGGCCCAAAAGGAAATTGGGCCATGGTAAGGGAGGCGAAGGGTACAGGGCACGTGATAAGGGTGGGGACCCCGATCGGGACAAGGGGTGGAGTAGTATACAAGATCACTGACAAAGAGGTCATCATTAAGGAAGAGTACAAAGACTTCAGGGGGCGAACAAGACAGAGGTTCGTCTCCAAGAAACTGCCGTCCCCGAAGTGAGATAGCCTGGGGGTACACTCGAGATGAAAGTTCCTCCGGGGAAACGTGGAGCACGACAGAAGGCTTGTATCAGGCTTTCGCAAAGGTCTCGCCAAGGGATGGGACGAAGGCCGGGGGTGCCGAAAAGATCAAGGCGAAACAAAAAAGGAGAAAGTCCATGGGGAATAGAGGTAATGGATATAAAAGAGGGTTGGCGCCGATCCTGTGTCTGGCCGTAAGTATTCTGGTCCTGAAAGGGTGCGCAACCCAACCCACCAGGCAGGTTCCTTCCGAGGAATCCCAGGTGCCAAGGATTGAATCCGTCGATGTCCGGAGCCTTCAGCACAAGGCGATCCTGGAGATAAAGAGCGACCGCCCCACACACTTTACGGCCTTTCAATTGATCGATCCCCCAAGGATTATCCTGGACGTGAGGGGGGAGCCTGCAAAGGATTTGCCCATGTCCGGAAAGTTTACCGAGGGGAGCATTCGTGGGATTACTATCCAGGAGGGGAAAGACCAGGCGATGACCACGAGACTGGTGGTCCTGCTTGAGGAGGCGCCCCTGGAGTACAGGACCGAGACTTCGGATGGGCTTATCAGGTTGATTTTGACTCCCAAGAAGATTGCCGGTGAGAAACTCCCTCAGGAAAGGGCCATCATCAAAAAGGAAGAGACGAAGGAAGAAACACTCGGCCCCCATGAACCGAGGATATTCTTTGAGCCCAGGGCAGACAATGGCTTAAATCAGGTCCTGGGCATCGATTTTACGATGCTGAACCGGGGCAAGTCCAGGTTGATTATCACGACGGAGCAAAAGGTCCCCTATCGCCTGGAACAGAAGGGGATCAAGGACCTTTTGCTTACCATGGAGAAAAGCACCATTCCGCCCCTTCTCATGAGGAGGCTGGAGTCCATCTATTTCGAAGGTGCGATAGAACGGGTAAAGGCCTCTGCCGAGGACAGCAAGGTCTCCATGCTGATAACCCTGAAGGAAATGGTGCCGTTCCACGTAGACCAGACCGATCAGGCGATTACCATCGACTTCGGCCCCACCCTGATAAAGCCGCCGGAGAAAAGGATCGTCCCCGCGAAGAAGACCGAGAAAGAGGCCGAAATCAGCTCCCTTGTCGCCAAAGGAACGAAGAGTATACCCTCTGGGACGGTGCAAGAGACCGCTGCACAGGTCAGCATGAGAGATGTGGCAATGGCCGTCCAACCTTCTGCATTGCCCGATTTCTTGAAGAAGAAATACACTGGCACCCCTATGACCCTGGACTTTGTCAATGCCGATGTTACCAACATCCTGAGGCTGATAGCGGAGGTGAGCAATCTGAATCTTGTTTGGGGACCGGAGGTCAAGGGAAACGTGTCCATGAGATTGAAGAACGTGCCGTGGGACCAGGCCCTTGACCTGATCCTGGCGAACAACAATCTGGCAATGAGAAAACAGGGAAATGTCATCTGGATCACTACCAAGGCCCAGATGGCCAAGATAGAGGCTGAAGAGAGAAGAAAGAGGGCCGAATACGAGGCCGAACTTGCAAAGAGGAGGGAGGCGGCGAGGAAGGCCAAGGAGGCCGCAAAGCAGTTGGAGCCCCTCCTGACCGAATACCTGCCTCTTGATTTTGCCACAACGGCGGAGATCAAGGCCCATCTTGAGCCCTTGTTGAGTGATCGGGGCAAGTTGAGCGAGGATGCCAGGACCAATACCATCATAATCACCGATATCGCCGAGAATATCAAGGAGGCCAGGAAGATAGTCGACAGGTTTGACACCCCTGTCAAGCAGATCTTGATCGAGGCGCGGATCGTGGAAGCCACCACCACCTTCACGCGGGATCTCGGTGTGCAGTGGGGAGGCGGCACTGGGGATGAGGTGGGCATAGACGCCCAGAGGAGGGACAACACGGGGGTAAGCTTTGGTATTCCGACGGACGCTACCGGCTATCCCGCGGGAGGAGACAACCTGGTGGGCGGCACCTTCTCCTCCAACGGTCCGGAAGGATGGATACCCAACCTGGGATTCACCTTCGGGTACCTGACTTCAAGCGCCCTTGGTGCCATCACCCTGGATGCCAGGCTGGCCCTCTCAGAGACAGAGGGGACTGCAAAGATCATATCCGCCCCCAAGGTGATAGCCAGCAACGGGGAGAGCGCAACCATTGCAAAGGGTACCACCTTCTATCTTGAGGCAGCGGAGAACGTTGAACCCAAGGAGGTCACGGCACAACTTTCACTGGAAGTAACGCCGACAGTGAGTTACAACAATTATGTGACCATGGAAATAAATGTGAAGGATGAAAAGGAGACGGTCCGGGGAAAGACCGGCAAGGACATATCTACCAAGTTAATGGTCAAGACGGGTGAGACCATTGTGATAGGCGGGATCTACAAGGAAGACAGGTCGGATGACGAGAGCGGTATACCCTATTTGCGGGAGGTTCCGGTGCTGGGCTGGCTCTTCAAGGCCCAGAGAGGGACGTATGAAAAGTCCGAATTGTTGATTTTCATAACCCCGACCGTGCTTCCGCCCCCTGGCCAGGCCAGAGCTAGCGCCAGCGCTCTCTGATGATCACCAGGTCCTATCTGAAAAAGCGAACCCTTCTGCCCCATGGATAAGGGAAGAAAGAATACTGGGCGCCGAGGCCGGTTGGTCATATTGACCATTGTCCTCCTGTCCCTGGCAAGCTGGGGCTGCGCCACCGACCAGCAGGTCAGGGAAGAACGGGCCAGGGCCCTTGAAGAACTCGGCATCTCCTACGTGCAAAAGGGAGAGTTGCGGTCCGGGCTCAAGCACCTGCTGGAGGCGGAGCGACTGGACCCTGAAGACGCGGAGATAAAGCATGAGATAGCCCTGGTATACAGGGGGCTCAGGTTGTACGATCTCTCCATTGAGTACTTCAAGAAGGCCCTGGCATTACGCCCCCGGTATTCCGAGGCCTATAACAACCTGGGAACGGTCTACATACTGACGAGACAGTGGGACAAGGCCCTGGCGTGCTTCAAGAGGGCTTCCTCAGACGTCCTCTACAGGACCCCCCATTTCGCCTACCGAAACATGGGTTTGGTTTACTACAACAAGGGCGAATTTGACAAGGCCATTGAAAGCTACCAGCAGGCCATCAGCCTGGCACCACAATTCAGCCCTACCTACCTGAACCTGGGTTATGCCTACGAGGCCGTTCACAGGTACCAGGATGCGGTAGAGGCGTACAAAAAGGCCATCCAATACGCGTCCACAAATGTCGCGGCCCTCTACCGACTGGGAAAACTCCTCTACAGGCTGAATCGCCCGCAGGAGGCCCTGGAGGTGTTTGAGCGCTTCCTGGATGTGGCCCCTGACATACCCGAGAAGAGAGAGGTCAGGGGGCTGGTGGCGGAGCTGAAATACAGGACAAAGTAGGAAGGCACAGAAATCCCAAAGAAATCAGGAGACTCGAAACCCAGGACCAACTCGTCCATGATCCTCTTGGAGTCCCATTGTGATTTGGTGCTTGGAATCTGTTTCTGATTTGAGATCTACAATTTGGGATTTTCCCATCAGATTCCCACGATATTCCTTATCTCCAGGAGTTCACTTATGTGAAAATCCGCTTCCAGACCCCTGTCCTTGTAAGCCACGAACGGGACGCCCGCGGATCCGGCGGTCTGGGCGTCAATGATGGAATCCCCCACATAGATCGCCTCATCCGGGGAGAGCCGGAACATCTCAAGGATCTTCAACAGGGCTTCGGGGTGGGGTTTTGGTCGCTGCACATCCAGGGAGGAGATGACGGTGTCGAAGTAGTCCTTGAGGCCGAATGTCTCCAGGACCCTGTCGATCGTGTTGCTCCTGTTGGTGGCGACGGCAAGCTTGAGACGGGGTCTCAGGATTTCAAGCAGCGCCTTGAGCCCCGGCTCCGGGACCATGTCCCTGATAAAAGGGGCGTAGTCCAAGTCCTTCTTGTAAGCAAGGGCTTGATCCACATAGGGAGTGCCGCGAAAGATGTGCCTGACAGCCTCATCTGCGGTGTGCATGTGAACATAATCAATTTCTGATTCGGCGAGGGGGGGAAGCCCGAAATGCTCGCGAAGGTGGTTGTAAAAATTTATGTTGGCCAGTCGCGAGTCAAACATCACCCCGTCACAATCGAATATCACGGCGCCTATTCTTTTTCTTGCATTCATGGTATGTTTTCTCATATATATCCGAAAGGCACTCGCACTATCTCGTAGTAATCTAGCCCAGGATGGCGGAGGAGTCAAACACTACGTCAGGAATACCTCTATGCACTTGTGTGGCGTAGATGATGCATAGATGTGGAATCTCTAAGCGGATTCTTGCCAGGGCTTTGATCAGAGACGGGACAGAAGAGTAGGAAGGCGCTATGGAGATAGGAACTGACTATCTGGTTATAGGCACCGGCATCGCGGGACTGACCTTTGCCTTGCATGCCGCCGATTCCGGGACTGTGGCCATTTGCACGAAAAAGGAAAAGATGGAGACGTCCACAAACTACGCCCAGGGGGGGATTGCCTCTGTCTTTGACCCGGAAGACAGCCTGGAGCTACATATAAAGGACACCCTTCGCTCGGGCTGTGGCCTCTGCAATGAAGAGATAGTCAGGATGGTAGTCAGGGAAGGGCCTGAGAGGGTCAGGGAACTGATGGCCATGGGTGTGCGGTTCTCCCAAAGGGAGGGAGACAATGAGGATCTCGACCTGGGCATTGAAGGGGGTCACACAAGAAGGAGGATAGTGCACACAAAGGATCGAACCGGTCGGGAAGTGGAGAGGGTCCTACTGGAGCGGGTAGAGGAAAATCCCAACATAACGATCTATGAAAACCACGTGGCCATTGATCTCATCACAAAGTCCAAGATGATCAGGAAGGGCATTATCACAAGGGAGACCAGCGAGACCTGCTGGGGGGCCTATGTGCTCGACGCGGAGAAGAATCAGGTCGAGACTTTCCTGGCGCGGATTACGGTCCTCGCGACGGGTGGTGCAGGGAAGGTATATCTTTACACCAGCAACCCGGACATCGCCACAGGCGATGGCGTGGCAATGGGATACCGGGCAGGGGTAAAGGTCGCCAACATGGAGTTCGTGCAGTTTCATCCCACATGCCTCTATCACCCAAAGGCGAAGAATTTTCTTATCTCGGAGGCAGTGAGGGGAGAAGGTGGAATCCTGGTGGACCGGAGAGGCAACAGGTTCATGGAAAAGTATCATCCCATGAAGGAGCTTGCCTTTAGAGACATCGTTGCCAGATCGATTGACCTGGAACTCAAGAAGAGCGGGGACCCGTGTGTCTATCTAGACATAAGCCACAAGCCAGCATCCTTTATCAAGAAGAGATTCCCCCATATTTACAAGACCTGCCTGGAGTACCAGATAGACATAACCAAGGAACCTATCCCGGTTGTGCCGGCAGCCCATTACATGTGCGGGGGCCTGTTGACCAACAAGGATGGGAAGACCACCATAGGCAATCTCTATGCCATTGGGGAAGTGGCCTGTACCGGACTGCACGGGGCAAACCGTCTTGCCAGCAACTCCCTCCTTGAGGCCCTGGTCTTCGCAAGACGCGCCGCGGAAGACTCCGCCAAGGTCTTGAAAGATGAGAGGGATGTCCCCTTGCCCACCGCTCCGGAGTGGGACCCGGGCAGCGCCACGGACAGCGAAGAGATGGTGGTTGTTACCCACAACTGGGATGAGATCAGGCGGTTCATGTGGAACTATGTGGGGATTGTCAGGACCAACAAGCGTCTTGCGAGGGCGATGAGCAGGGTAAACATCATTCAGGATGAGATCAGGGAGTATTACTGGAATTTCATCGTAACAAGGGACCTCCTGGAACTTCGGAATTTGGCAATGGTGGCCGAGTTGATAATAGCTTGTGCCTCCTTGAGAAAGGAGAGTCGCGGGCTGCACTATAACTTGGACTATCCTTCCCAGGACGACATCCACTGGAAGCGGGATACCGTGATCTGGCTCTAGTATTGCCGGTACCTGGCGCGGTAGGAAATCTCGGACGGCACCCCTTCTGCCCCTTCCTCCCGGCCTTTACCCAGGTCTACCCAGGTCTTGAGCACCGCGTACAGAATGCCGCAGCCTACGACTCCCAGGGCCAGGTACAGGAAACCCATGAAAAGAAGGTAGTCAATATTCCATTGCCATTCAAAGGAGAGGGGTGTCATAAGCAATCCTCCAGGAATAAAGCTCTTTCAAACAAGGCTTGATCAGGCCGGGTTCAATTCCTTTTCCTTGGGAAAAACCGGCAAATACCTGTAAGAGACGGAAAAGAGGAGAAACCCGTATCCTATCACCGCCAGGCCGATGCCCCATTCCTGCCAGGTGGGCACGTAACTCCAGAACCTTGCAAAGGGCATTACGGGAATCGCAAGGGTTACCACAATGAATGCAAAGCGATTCAGAACTATCCCCGTGCAGGTCATCAGGCAGGCGATGATCAACCACGTCCCCTTCCCCCTGGCTTTTGGGATGAGCAGGATAACTGCCGGCACAATGCCGAAAACGATGATTTCCGCCACCAAGAGCCAGATCCCATAGGGCCCTTCCCTGTAAAAGTCAGTAAACTTGAGCCCCGCCCTAGGTGCGATATCATACATCCAGACCAGGGTGTCCGCGATCTTGAAAACCATGTAAAGGGCGAGAAGCCACCCGGATATCTTCGCCAGGAGTTGAACGGCCCTGTCAGGGACCAGCTTCTTCCTGGTAAGGGCTTCTGTGAGCTTGGTGCACAGGATTGTGAAGCATGGTCCAGCGGCGATGGCGGACAGGATGAAAAGAAAGAAAGTGGTAGGCCATATGTACAGGTCCCACCTTTCGGCAAAGGGCCTCGCGTACATGACACCGAACATGCCTCCAAGAGATCCCTGGTGGAAGAAGGATAGGAATGTCCCCGTTGCTGCAAAGACCGCCATTATCTGGTGGAGGTTATGGCTAAAGAGGTGGAAGTCCCGAACCTGATCCAGTTTTCTGTTCTCCAGGATAAGGGGAAGGTACTCGATTGCCAGGACGCCCAGGTAGACCGTGATACAGAAAGACACCTCGGTCAGCATGGAGTGGACGTTGGCATGCCAAAAGATGAACCATCCCCTCACGGGCTGTCCGATATCTATCCCCAGCATGGCAATTGCCCCTGAGTAACAAATAAACCCGATGATAACAGCCGCGTTTATGATATCCTTCAATTCCCTCTTGCCGATGATATAGGTGAGGAAGCCCGTGAAAAAGGCCCCTGCCCCCAGGGCGATCACCGCTAGGTCAAAGACGATCCATAGGGCAAAGGCGAAAATGTTGCTCATGTTGGTCTGGTTCAGCCCCTTGAAAAGACAAAGAAAGGCGGATACACCCCCGTAAGCCAGCAGGCCCAGCCATGGAAGGGTCCACAAGAAGAAGGTCCTGGCGGAACACCTCTTGACTCCTTCCGGTATCAATGCCGAATCCATCTATGCTCCTCCTTGATGGCTTCGTAAAAAGTCCAATTTCTGCGTTGCGCTTCATCTCGTTGTGATTGCGGCGTACGCTAAGTACGCCTCATCACACGAGATTCGCGCGC
>JAFDIC010000129.1 GCA_019308525.1 Deltaproteobacteria bacterium | reverse complement strand
CATTCGTGCATAACACCCCCAGTTTCATCGAGTTTTGGAGCGGGGCGGCCGTGTTGCCGTCCCCAAAATGAGCTTTTACAGGTCTCTCCTTCTCAGGAGAAGGAATATGCTCAAGAGGAGCGTGAGCAGTGATATTGCCGCCCCTATGCGAAAAGGCCACGAAATAAAGTACAATTGCACCTCGTGTTCGCCCGCTTCCAGGGGGACGACTCGGAAGATATAGTTACCGCGCAGGACTTCGACCTCTTTTCCATCGACCCTGGCCCGCCATCCTGGGTAGTATATCTCGCTCAATACCAGGTAGGCGGGCCTTTTTGTTTTGATCCTGATCCTGATTTCATCATTATGGTACTCACTTACTGAATAGGACGGGCCCATTTCTCCTGGTTTCCTCGAACCCCCTCTCATTGCCTGCCCTTCCCCTCCCTCAAGTACGACCATTGATGCAGGGTCGAACTCTTCTCCTGCCATAAAGGGAAGCACCTTCTCAGGAGGTTTGAAGACCGCCTTACTCACCACGGTGACGTAGGGCACCGTACTGTCGAGTTCATGTATTTCCTTGCCGTCCACAAGATATCTGGCGTTCAGAAGAGCCATAAGCTTCGCGCTTGGATCAGGAATTCGAGACAGGTTGACCATACGCTCAGGTTGACGGGGATCCTCCCCCTGGGCGGCGAGGACATACTCCACATACCTCTTCAAGATGAGTGGATCATAGCCCAGTACCGATGGAAACCTGTACCTGAGCCCGTCGTTAACCAGGAAAAGATCGCTCGATGTGATGACCCTTCCCCGGGCAGGATCCTGAGGCAGCTTTGAGAGTATTCGTCCCTTTTGAGGAGCGGTTTCAAAATCATAGGTCCGGATGAATTCCGAGCCAAACAGGAATAGGTCAGCCACCAGGAGGAAAGATACCAGCCCCTTGAATACCTCCTGCTGGATTTTCCCTCTTTTCAAGGCCCAAAGGAGCACAGCCGTAGTGAAAAAGACGAAAAGCCCCTGGTATACAGAACGACTGACCCTCTCGAAAAGCCCCACAAGCTGGGCATCTGTTACAGGGCCTTGCGCAAAAAGCCTGAACAAATGGAAGAACGTGCCGTAACGAGAATAAGTAATGCCAACGGCAAAGACGACAAACCCTATCCCCATGATCGCAAGGGGTGTAATACTGATCCACCCGAGACCCCATGCCCCTTTGGCCACCCGATCCAGTACGATTCCGGAAACCACCGCTATCCCGAAGACATAGAGAAATATGATCTGGGCGGGAATGCGGAAACTATTGAATCCAGGCAACCGGTATAGGAGGGGGTAGATCGGATTATACTTTCCCAGGGCCAGAAAAAGGGAAAAGAATATGAGCCCCAAGAAGAAGATATAGAGATTGCGCAGACCATCCTTCTTGAGCCCAATAAATATCAAGAAGATGGAGACAATCCCCACATAACCACAGGTCTCCCAGAAATGCCATACCTCCTGGGACCTCCAGTAGGTTCCGTCAAGCGGGCTGCCAAAGATGTACGGCACAAGGAAGGTCAGCAACTCCTTGGGGTGAAGGGAGTCATATGTGGCGAAGGCATAACTCACTCCCCCAGATCTGGTGGAAAGCCGCGTAAACTCCATCGTGGGAAGCACCTGGATAGCTGCAAGGGCGAAACCTGTCACTGCCACCAGGCCAAAACCCAGGGCCAATCTCATGGCGCCCTTTGGATCATGGTCTCGCCAAGAGACTATGCCTCGATAGCAGCAGAAAAGCAAGAGCGCCAATATCGTGTAGAAAGAAACCTGGGGGAATCCCCCCAGGATTTGGACTCCAAGCGCCAACCCCGAAAACACTGCGTGACGATACTTCCCTGTCTCAATAAGCCTGACCGTGAAAAAGAAGATAAGGGGTATCCATATGTAGACCTGAACGAAAGACAGGTGCCCCGCATAGAGGTGACCCATGAAAAAACCGTTGAGGGTGAACACGATGGATGAAACGAAGCTGCCAGCCGGCGATACGGAAAGGCTCCTGAGAAAGGCATACATGAAAACGGCCCCAAGGATGCAGTGCAGGACCGTTGAATACCCGTAGGCCACATCCGGGGAAATGATGTAGTAGAGGAATCCCAGGGGATAAAACATCGAGGCCTGTATGTTGGATATGAATGGTAGGCCTGAGAAGAGATAGGGGTTCCAGAAGGGGATTGAGCGGCTGGACCTTATGCTGTCATATACAAACTTTTTCCAGGGGTAAAACTGGGTCACAAAATCGGAACCATAGAGGGCATCCCCTGACAAAAGGACCTTGCTGAAGAACAGGATCACGAGAAAAACCAGTATGGATAGGGGAATACCCTCTCTAAGTATAATCCTTTTCTCTAACATTTGCGTTAATGCCCCGCGTCTTTAGCCTTGCCAGGCCACCTCGCCTGGACTCTCTTCCCGGAGCCCCGACGGGTGCATTTGGCTCAGCGATTTCCCCGCTCAATCTCACTGCAAACCATACCACTGCAAAGAAGCTGGCCAGAGCAAGTGGAACGATCCACCGTTTGTCCGTCCCTGAGACCATGGAAAAACTGATCGGCCACCAGAAAGGAATCGTACGGTTGTCTTTAACCCACTTTGGCGGGGGCAGATTAAAGTCACCCAGATCTTTCCAGGGGACATCCTTCCATAGGTCATAGGATAAGATCAAGTGCTTGAATAGCCACCAGTTGCCGACTATATGCGAAAACACAGGGCTGAAATTGACCATTGCATTTTCTGCATAAGTGCCCACATAGGTGTATGGTTTTGTCTCTTTGAGGAGGCGTGAAGCAACAGTCCATCGTGATTCGATGAATGAAAAGGGGTGTATGGTAACCCCCAGGATCTGCACGAATACGGAGCCAGCAATGAGCACACCCACGCAGGTCTTCTTTAATCGAGAAATGCTCGGCCATTTTTCCAGATAGTAGCCTATTGGAAGGACAAGGTACGGAGTGATGGGCAGCAGAAATCGAGGCCCCCATGCCCAGTCTCCGGCCCATAGTACCCATAGAGAATGAGGTATCGTGAACACTGCTGTGGTGCCCAGGAATAGAAGCGCCTCGGCCTTTCTATTCTTGAAAAACGCCCTGCTCGATACCAGGCCCAGGAGCGAGATGGGAGTGTAGAGGAAAAAACTCTTCCCCGGGCTCAAGAACAGACCCCACAGTCCCACGTACAGGGGGGTACAGAAACCCAGGCTCCCCCAGTGCCTGTCGTATCCGAACGTGAGCAAGTCTCCGTAACGGATCATGTTGTACCATAGCTGCAAGCCCACAAAAAGGAGGTAGGGAAGGATGAAATAGACCACTATGTCCCCGATTCTTCTTTGAGTCACACCCAGGAATAGATAGACGAGCAAGGGAAACAATACTATGGTGGATACAACCTTAGTGATCAGGGCGAATCCCATGCAGAGTGCAGAGACTGTGAGCCACCATTTCTTACGGTCAGATACATAGCTGACTGTCGCATAAACGCCCCCCAACATGGCAACATTCAGTGTGGCCTCTGACATCAATGACTTGGAATAGGGCCACACCATAGTCCCAATACCGTATATCAGGCTCAGAACAATGGAGACTCTCCGGGAAAAACCAAGGCGCAATCCAAAGAGAAAAACAAGTGTACAGCCCAAGGCGGAAATCACCGAGGGACAGATAAATACAGTCAGCATCTCCGACAATCTGTGGATTATCGAAACCCGCGGAAGCCTTTGGTCGTAAGGAACGACCTGCCATACAATGCGATGGAGAAAGTAAAAGGGCACCTCCACGAGGGATTGCCCGAGCCCCCACTTTGGATGATAGAGCCCGTCTATCCCCCTGGTACAGGGATCCTCCCCGGGAGGATACTGGGTCTTGTCGAACCCGATTTTCCCCTTGTAGGCCATCTGCCTCGCCAGGGCGCTCATTACGCTTTCATCCCCGGCCTTGTATCCTCCCGCATTGGTTAGGTAGTAGAAGGAAGCAAAGAACAAGAACAGGTAGAGCGCCGCCTTATGTTTTGGGGAAATTCTCTTCATCTATAACCCCAGGGATTCGCTTCAATCTCATGCCAGCCCAGATTACTAAGAGTGAATTGACCAAGGCCAGGAGCATGATCCGGTTTTTCTCATCCGGAGAAACCAAAGAGAAACTGATCGGCCACCAGAAAGGAACAGTCCGGTTACCCTTCACCCATCTTGGCGTGGATAATTCAAATCCGCCCAGGACCCTCCAGGGGACATCTTTCCATATATCATAAGAAAAAATCATGTGTTTGAATAACCACCAGTTCCCGACTATGTGGGAAAACAGGGGACTAAAATTGACAAATGTGTCTTCAATATACAAAGACCTGGAGGAATACTCGTCTATTTCCACCAGGTTGCGAACTACTTCCGTACGTGCTTGAATAAAAGAGAAGGGGTGGACGAACACCCCAAGTAACTGGATTGCGAATGAGACTATTATTAGCAAGATCACGGCCAACCTTGTCAAAGGGGATTTTACTTTCCATTTACTGAAAAAGAAGCCGGCAGGAACAATGAGATACGGGGTTACCGGGAGCAGAAACCTTGGTCCCCATGACCAGTCTCCGGACCAGGAGCACCACATAGCGTGGGGTACTGTAATTGCCGCCATAATAGCCAGGAATAGGAGAGCCTCTGCTCTTTTTCTCTGATAGAAAACCCCTGCACATATCAAACCCAGGATCGCGATGGGAGAGTAGAAAAAGAAGCCCTTCCCCGGACTCGCCCACAAACCCCATAGGCCGACATAAATGGGTGTCGAAAAGCCTAGGGCATCAAACCCCTGATCATACCCGAACTTCCAGACACTGCCATACCGAAGATCATTGAACCAAAGTTGGACCCCTACGAATACCAGGAAAACAGGAATAAAATATATCATCAAATCATGTAGAGACTTACGCCACCTGGAGACCCCTAACAGGTAAAAGACAATCAGGGGCAGAATAATGATCAACAGAACTTTTGTCAGCAAGGTGAATCCCATACAGGCCCCTGAAAGGACCAGGAATCGCCGATGGCGGTTCGACCTGTAGCAGACGGCTCCATAAACGGAGCCCAGTAGTGCCACGTTCTGTGCAGTCTCTGACATTAACGACTTGGAATAGGGCCAGGCTAGCGTTGCAATGCCATAGATCAGGGTCACTAAGAGGGAGGTGGATTTCGAAAAACCCAGGCGAGCACCCAGCAAGAAAACCAGGACACACCCCAGGGCAGAAATGAGTGAAGGACACAGGAAGATGATCATCAGCTCTGAAAGAATGGTCGTATCAAAATCAGAAACGACCAGATTTGGGTACAAGGGGACACCTGTCAGTAGGCGGTATAGAAGATAGAACGGCACCTGTATCAAAGATTGCCCAATACCCCATTTGAAATAATAGGATCCGTCCGGGCCAACCACAGAATCATCTCGATAGAGCCCTATACGCGGGATCTGCTCTTTTTCGATTCCTATACGCCCCTCCTGCGCGATCTGCTTTGCCACAGCGCTCATAACGACTTCATCTCCGATCTTGTACCAGCCCGCATTGGTCAGGTAATAGAATGCCAGGAAGAAGAGTAGCATCCAAAGGGCAGGGCGTTTGGGGATTTTCGTATCTGATGTATCAACTATGCCTTGAGCCACCGTATTCCCCTCTTTACCATATAATAGAGTTGGGAGCAGGACCTGACCTGTCCAAAAAGCCCTTTCAAGGTCGTGGGGCGGAAATAGAAAGTTACCAGGAGTTTTCTCCTCATCTTCCTTAGCTCTTCGGTGGTTGTAGAAGATGTTACGTACGTGAGATCATGAAGTGTGCTGTGATGGTGATTTGCCCAATCTTCCTCGATTTCTCCTTGATCCAGGAGTTGCTCGTAGATCCGAGACCCAGGGAAAGGCTGGAAATAGGAAATGCCAATTCGATCGAGGGGAAGGGACCGGGCAAAGGATATGGTCTCTTCCATCTCCTCCCTGGTTTCAGTGGGAAAACCCAGGATAAAGAATCCCCCGATATCAAATCCTTCTTCCTTGGCTAGTGTCAGTTGTTCTCGGATCTGTTCCAAATGAACCTTCTTTTCTATCATTTTGAGGATCCTGGGCGAACCGGACTCGATTCCAAAGTTCAATGCATAACACCCTGCCCTTTTCATGAGTTTAAAGAGAGCCCTGTCCACAGTATCCAAACGGATGCCATTGGGAAAGCCCCACGTCATCCTGATGTCTTTCCTCAAAAGCGATTCACAGAAGCTTTCGACAAACTCCCTGTTCAGTGTAAAGTTATCATCCTCTATGTGGAATTCGCGGACACCAAATTTCCCCCGGAGCATGGATAACTCTTCAATCACACTCTCCACGGACCTGGTTCTGATCTTGTTTCCGGAAATAGACCTTGCGGAACAGAAGGTGCAGGGGTAGGGACAACCTCGGGTCACAATGATCGGCGCAATGGGGAAATTCTTATAGAATGCGCCGTGGGGGGCCCTGGGATAGATTGAAGGCGGCATTAGGTCCCAGGCTGGAAAGCCGACCTTGTCCAGATCTTGAATGAATCCATTTCTGTTTATTCGGATTTGGCGGTCTTCCTTCCATACCAGCCCTGGTATGCCCTCGAAATTCTTCGAGTTCATATCAGAAGACAAGGCATCCAAAAACAACTTGAATCCGATTTCCCCCTCACCCTGAAAGGCAAAATCTATAGTGTCTCCAAAAAACCTCATGGTTTCTTCTGGAAGCACGGTTGGATGGCATCCCCCGACTATGATCTTTGTCCCGGGGCGTCTTGATTTTATGGCCTTTGAAAGGAGCTTGACCCGGCGTAAATCCTTTGTCCAAACTTGAAATCCCACCACATCTATATCATTCTTTCGGATCATTTCAGCGATAGTCTCCCCGCGTATTCGCAACCTCAAGGCATCCAGTATCTCTACCCTGGATTGATCCCTGATCTGAGTGGCCAACCAACCTAGCGAAATCGGCGGGATCACCTCATCGCTGACGCCAAAGGGTCTTACTAGTAATATTTTCATTTCTCCAGGGATGGGAAGCCCTCCTGTCAGTCAAAGATCCTGTAACGGAACAGGCTCCACATAGCCCCAATTCCGTGTTTCCAATTTATCTTTTTACCCTCCCCATAGGTTCTGCCATAATAGGAGATGGGCATCTCATAGATCCTCAATTTCCTCTTCAATAATTTGGCTGTGATTTCTGGCTCAATGTTAAATGTATCGCTTTTCAATGGTATGCCCTTCAGTATTTCCGTCCTCATCATCTTGTAACAGGTCTCCATATCCGAAAGAGTTGTATTGAAAAGGATGTTTGTTAGCAAATTCAAGAAACGGTTCCCTATCAGGTGCCAAAACATAAAGACCCGCTGCGGCCTTCCCCCTGACAATCTTGAACCGAATACAGCATCCGCGAAACCATCCGCTATGGGCTGGATGAGTTCTAAATACTCCCTAGGGTCATACTCCAAATCAGCATCCTGAAAGACAACAACATCACCGGTAACGTGCGGGATAGCCGTTCTTATTGCTGCCCCTTTGCCCAAGTTGTCTCGGTGATAGATCCTCTTGATATTGCCATGGGGTAGCCGCTCTATGATGTCCGTGGTCCCATCAGTAGAGCCATCGTCAACAATTATGATCTCTTTTTCCAGTTCAACGGCCTCAACCCTTCTTATGATTTCCAATAGGGTCCCGGCCTCGTTATAGACCGGCATTATCACTGAGAGCTTGCCGCTGAAATCGTAATTCTTGACCATTTCCATATGTCTCCCTTTTTTCAATGGTAAATGGATCCGATTGGCCCAGGACCTTCCTCATTCTTCAGCCTTGAGCAACTGTAAGCCGCTTTTCTCTATGAACGCAACGACATCCGGCTGATTTGGCTTCATCTCCAGGGACCTTCGGTATACTTTTCGGGCTTCTTCTTTCTTGCCGGCCTTGAGCAGGGCAAACCCCAGGTTGTTAAGGTAGCCGATATCATCGGGCTTTAGCTCAACCGCCTTTTCAAGATATTCCGATGATCTTTCATAGTCGCCCAGCTTGTGATAATAGTATCCCCAGTTGTTGTATACGCCGCTGAGATCATCGTGATAGGTCAGGGCCCTTTCCAGTTCCACCCTTCCTTCTCTCATAAATCCCCTGTCGATGAAAAAAATGGCAATATCATTATGAATGAGATCATCATCGAAACCGATCTCTGAGGCGAGCATGATGGTTTTCACTCCCCTCTGGATGTCTCCTGAATGGAAAAGGGCCTTTCCCCTGTTGAAATGATAATATGCTGCCACTTCCCTGGTCATGAAATCCCTCTGGAACTCTTCATAGAAACTCTCCTTCGCGTAATATTTCCACACACTGTCCAGTCCCGGGATTTCCTCGATCCTTCCGCTTTCAACTACCCTGTGCAGCACGCCGTAGGAAACCAGGTCAAAGCCCTCTGGAAGACCAATTGCGTAGGGACCGAAAACCGCGTAGTATACGTCCCTGTTTCCTCTGCCCCTTATCACCTCCCGTTCCCTTTTCCTCCTGAGATCCTTCCATTCTTCACTGTAGGCAACGACCTTCTCATCCTCGCCAAGCCACTTGAAAATGATATTGTTCCTGTCGAATATGGCCATATCTTCCCCAATCTTCTCCACGATTCGCCCGTAGAGAATTGGGAAAACGTAGTTATCTCCATTCATAAAGACAATATCCCTGCTCCCGGTCGTTCTGAAGATATTAAGGGCATGTTCATATGCCGTGTAGTTCCGACTCTGGTTGCAAGCACCAAAATTGAGTACAAGGAAAATCGCGGGCACGGCAAAGAATGCCGCCCTAACGACGCCGCGGATGTTGGAGTGGACCGGCCTGCCCTTTTCCAGCACCTCTGCCACCCCAGTAATGCCGTGTCCGCAAAGTACCGCTATGACCAGGGTGGTAGGCAAATTGAAGGCCGTTATCTCGAGAGATATGATGTTCAGAAAGACCGTGTAAAAGACATCAAACACGACCACCAGGCCAAAAAAAAGCTTCCACCGAAATGATGGCAACCTAATCCAGCCCCAGCCGGCAAGTAGCAACAGGACACCAAACTGGGAAACTATGAACCGGGCCGTCTCCTTCCCCCTCAACATGTATTCAGCGGGCGTCCTGCTAAAGACGTAGACGGCCCTATGGGAGCGGCCTGAGACATGAGCCAGGAACCTTTCCAGATTATTTGGGTCGCCCCAT
>JAFDIC010000624.1 GCA_019308525.1 Deltaproteobacteria bacterium | reverse complement strand
GGTGTCAACAAACACAGATTTATCTTCCGTCAATACCATAGATATCCTCTCTTCTCAGAGAGCCAAGAAGGACCTTACCGCATGAATGATCAGAATGGGAAAGCTGGATTTCCCCCTCTTTTGTATCCTTAAGAGGTGTAATGACAACTTGCACCTTTCCCTTTTCAAGTTTCAATTCCGGGGGAAGACGGAGCTTTCCATCTTCTTCAACAGTTGAACGAATTTCAGGGATGGCCCTTGCCAAAACCTATTCATCTCATATGTTGGGACCGAAGGCTGAATTCAACTGGAGGGCCTCGCCCTGGACGGCCCTCCTTATTCTTTTCACGACCTCCTGTGGTTTCGATCCAGGGTGCGGGGTGGTGAAGTTACTGGACCGATATTAGGGATGGTCGAATGATTCCTAAACAGCGGCCTTTGAAACTATATATTTAACAGGCAATAAGCGATCCAGAGTAACATGCTTTGAGGCGTCGAGGATTTCGACCCCGATAAATAGAGAAGATCTGTTCTATCGTTGTAAGAAATGTGCATTTTAAGAGTCACCCGTAAAATACATATACAGTCACCATTCTTTCTAAAGTGTATGGGTCAATTTGAATATCCATCTTTTGAGTTCTTCTAAGTAGCTGTTGATGTTATGGAGTTAAAAGGCATTCTCCAGCGAAAACATAAGAATTTGCCAAAATTAATTAATTTTAGCACAGTCCTTATTTTGAAGGAAATGGAATTCAGAGTGAAGTATCAGCACACGCCCAGAACAGTTCCCCTAGCATCAAATTAAAAATGATATCGAAACTATTACGGGCCTGTCATGGTGTTTGCATTAACGGCAAACATCACGCCAGGCCTTTAAATCCCCCACCCGCCACCCTAGTGGTTGGTCAGCCTTGTCATGCCACCTGCATAAAGGGCAAGTGGACATGCCAAGGCTGCCCGTCATTCCTGCCTGACTAACCATCGGGCAGGCAGGCATATCCTTCCGCCCAACCCAGTTCTGCACCAAAAAAGCCCAGGTCTGCCTCCTTGCTTGTTGGTGACCCGGGCTTTTTTGGTGAAAGGTGTCCGCCCCCAAAACCAGGGACGGACTTCAGTTCCTCTCCTTCCCTCCCCCCACCCATGGCTCGCCCCAGCTTACCACGCTTCGGGGCTCCGTCAAGTCACCGCCTGCAGCAAAAATCGGACGATTTTTCCCTTGCCGGTGACTCCTCCACTTCGTTCCGGCCCTTTCAGGGTGACTCCGCCCCTCGGGCGTGGTCTGACCGACCGCGTCTTTTTCTTCTCTTCTTTATTTTTTTCAAAAGGAGGTGTTCATCATGCCTTACATTGCTGTTGTTGGTTCCCGGTCTTTGCCTTTGTCCTGGCGCTCTCGTGTCTCTCGGGTTGTCTCTTCCCTTCTTGCCCGTGGCCTCTTTGTCGGCTCAGGTGGTGCGTTGGGCGCTGATCTGTTCGCCCTTCGTGCCCTTGTCCTTTCCGGGGCCTCGGCTTGTTCCGGCTCTGTGGTCTTTCTTCCTGGCCGCCTTGAGCAGGCCCCCCGTTCTTGCCGTTCCTGGCTTGCTTCCTTCCGTCGGCTGGGGGGCCGTGTTGTTCCTGGTCCTGCCCGTCCTGGTGCCCGCCGCCGTGAGTTCGTCTCTGCCCTTTTTGCCCGTACCCGCCGCCTCGTTCGTGGCTCCCGTGGTGTTGTTGCCTTTGTCTATGGCCCTTCCAGGGGCACCTGGTTCACCTGCTCCTTTGCTGCCTCCCTTGGCCTCCCAGTGGTTGTGTTCCCCGTGCAGGGTCCTTCCTCCCTTCAGCCCCTTGGCCCTGGCCGCTGGGTTCCCCTTCGTTGCTGGCCTGGTGCCTTTCGGTGGGCCTCCGGCTCGTAGAGCCTACGGCTCGGAAAGTACCTGGCACCCCAAAGAACCAATCAATCTAATCCTACCTGTCATCAAGTGAAAGGAGGTGTTTACCATGCAAGACATTACACAAATCTACAATCATTCAGAATATGGTGAAGCATATGATGGAATGGCAAGGCATGTATCTGCCATGTCAGGCCTTGACCGCATCATATTTGAGGATTGCGACCTTGTAAGTGGCAAGGTCTGTGCTCCTCCAAGGACCTCCTTGATTGCTGGCTCATCCTGGATGCAACCCAGGACATGGTAGAGACCTTCATCAAATGGACAAAGCTAAGAGGAGTTGAAAAGGCCCTTTCGTATTTCGAGAAACTCGCCATGGCCCTGGCAGAGGTGGAGAACATAGACCCAGAGGATGTAACAGAAAGCCCTGAACCTGAATACCGTGCACCCGACCCGTATGCCTATCATGTGATCGGTGAATATGAAGAGGACGATGACAAAGCCTGGATTCGCATGCAGCCCAGGTGGTTCCGAAAGCTTATCGCCAAGGTCAGGGCTGTAAATGACCTGGATCGACTCATCTGTATGGGCAAGGAGGCCTACCAGCTCAGTATGACCAAGGATCAAGCTGGGGTCTTCTGGACTGAGTACAACATACAGAAGGCACGGCTTGAAAGTAAAATCAAGCTTGGCCCTGTTGCAAGGATCTTTATCAAGAGGATTGCCAAGGCAAACGGCAATCTTGCCTCCCTCGGTGCTTATCTTTACAAGGTGCAAAAGGGTGAAATCAAGGTCATAGATCCACCTACTACCCATGAATGGAAGGTGATCTGGAAGGCATACCAGAAGAGAAAGGAGGTGCACGAGTATGTATGAAGTGACCATTTACACCGATGGGGCTTGCAGCGGCAACCCCGGTCCAGCAGGGATCGGGGTTGTTCTCATTTGCGGCAACAGACGTAAAGAGATCAGCCGCTACATTGGTGAGGCCACCAACAACAGGGCAGAGCTCCAGGCCGTTATTGAGGGCCTTGCTGCACTCAAGCATCCTGAACAAACAAAGGTCACTCTTCATACAGATTCACAGCTTGTTTCCGGACTCCTTGCCCATAACTGGAAAGCCAAAGCCAACCTGGATCTTATAAGCAAAATGAGGGAACTTGCTGAAAAATGCGCATCCCTGTTGGTAGTCAAGGTAAGGGGACATAGCGGTAACCCCCTGAATGAACGAGCTGACACTCTTGCCCGTAATGCATTGGAAAAGGGGAACTTTTAGCATCTGCGGGGTCTCCTGGGGGAAAATACGCCACCGTCTGTTTTCTTTAAACCAAGTCTACAAAGAAAAACTCATTCAATCTTAGCTGTCTTTTGGGTGAAATAAAAAAAAGGAGGAATCAGGTATGCGTAAGGTAATTTTGACAATGCTTTTTATGCTTATCCCAACCATGGCCTTTGCCCAGCCTGCCTGCCGGCCAGGCAGGGATGTGCTCCTCAATGCCAAGATCCAGGATGTGGTAATTGCTATGGATAAGAACGGTAAACAGTACGTCCGGGTTATCGTGAATGAACAGAGGACTCTTCAGGGCATCAGCTACGAAGTGGGTGTGCCGGTAATGGCATTTGGCTCCCATGTGAAGGAGGCAAAGAGTCTGACGAAGGGGCAAACCCTTAAGGCCGTTTGTGACAGGCATGAGGTCAAAGGCAAGGTCTCCTACACGATCCTGAAAATCGTAAGATAGGGTTCCAAGAAAAGGATGTCTGTTTTTGAAACCACCAAGGGGACAACATGAAAAGGCTGAAGTCCTTTCTCTCTAATATAGCTTTTATTC
>JAFDIC010000128.1 GCA_019308525.1 Deltaproteobacteria bacterium | reverse complement strand
TATTCCCCGGAATTAAGACCCATGAAATCCCTCGGTTACAGGCACGCCCTCAAGTACATAATGGGAGAGTGGGATCGGGATAAGACAATAGCCACCCTTCAGAGGGATACGCGTAGATATGCAAAAAGACAACTGACCTGGTTCCGTGGTGATTTCGAGTTTCATTGGCTTGGGCCGGAGCAAGGGGAAAAAATTGTGGGCTTGATCAAAGATTTTCTTAGAAATGACGAGCCATCAAGCTCCGGTCATAAGTAAGTACCTTGGTTGAGTTTTCGAAATCCCGTTATCGGGAGCGCCCGAATCTCGTGTAATCACCGCCAGGCACCGGTATTAGAAGCGAGGGGCGTTCTTAGGGTCGCTGCAACTACAAGGAAATGAGCCGCAGCGGAGCCCTTCGACTTTGCTCAGGATCGTGAGCGAGTCGAAGGGAAACGAGGCCTTTTGCGAAGCTATCAATACGTGAGCCAAGAAGGTAAACAAACTTATTTATGAAACAATTCCCTGGGAAACGAGGAAAATTGAGACTCATGGCAAGGTGTTTCGCACCAAGGGGTAAAGTGGGCAGGTTCTGCGGCTTGCTGTTGTTGACGGGGATTCTGTTTCCTTTTTCTCCAACACTGGGGGAAGCAGAGAAAGAAAAGGGCACTGTCCTGGTCATAGGAAGCGCGCCGCTGCTCAGGGGTAATATCGCCAAGGCAAAGACTCAAGCAATCAGCAAGGCCATGAGACTGGGCGTTGAAAGGTACATGGTAGAGCACCTGGGCAGTGAGGGCATGATCAACAACTTTCACAGGGTGGTGTACGAAGTGCTACCGAAAGCGGGAGAGCTAATAGAGAACTTCAATGTCTTGGCAGAGGACCAGTCAGAGGGGGAGTACAAGATCCTGGTGCGTATAAAGATCAATGAGAAAGTAATGAATGAAAGACTCAAGAAAATTGGCTTGGTCATAATGGAAGGCCCGCCCATCAAGATCCTTTTCATGGTGTCACAGATCCTGGTGGAAAGAGATGAGGTTCTCTATTGGTGGAATGATCCCCAGGCAAGTTCAGGCTTGACACCCGTAGAGTTGGCCTTGCACAGGGTTTTCCAGGAAAGAGGTTTCATCCCCATAAACCGCTTGCTCTATTTCCCCGAAGGGGATTACAGTGACGAGATGAAGATTTTTGAATTATCCGACGAGGAAGTCATTAAGTGGGGTAGAATATATTCTGCCGACGTTGTCTTGTACGGTAAATGCTTTGTCAGTGTAGGATCCAGCGTATCCGTCGAATTGAAGGCCCTGGGCGTCAAATCGGGGGCGGTTTTGGCCGAGGGGGTCCGGACCGAGCATATGGGGGAAAATGTCAAGGATATGGAGAACTTAATAGGGGTCATAGAAAAGGCCGTGCACGGGGTTGCTGCCCTATTGGTTCCGGCGATCGTCAAGGGGACGGTCACGGAAAAACCTGCCCCTATCAAACTTGAGATTGTCCTCAGCGGGTTCAAAAGCTTCAGGCAGGTAAAGGAAATTATGGAGTTCTTGAGGAGCGATGTAGAAGGGGTGCAATCCGTGAGACAGACCAGGATAAGGGGGCGCTCCATTTTCCTTTCCATAGATTTCCTGGGTGAGGAGGCCTCCTTTTTGTGGAAGGTGTCAAGGACCAAAGACCTTTCCTTTGAGATGGCCGTGGAAAGAACAGAGGAAGGAACGATACTGTTCAATATCGGGGAGCAGCAATGACCATCGCAAATTTGATTACCAGCATCAGGATCATCCTGGCTCCCATATTCATCATCTATCTCATCAATGATCAGTTCCTCTCCGCCTTGATTGTTTTTCTCCTTTGTGCCATCAGCGACGGGCTGGACGGCATGACCGCGAGGTTGTTCAAACAGCAGAGCAAGCTTGGAACATTCCTTGACCCCCTTGCCGATAAGATGCTTCTTGTTGCTACCTTCATAGTGTTGTTTGCGCGGAACCATATACCCAATTGGTTGACCGTCGTGGTGATCGCCAGGGATATTTTGATTCTCTCTGGAGTCGTGGTGCTTTTCTTGAACGGTCTGGAGTTCAATGTAAGGCCCTCGATCCTAGGAAAGATCGCAACCTGCCTGCAGTTCGCAACCGTGATATCTATCCTCTCCAAGGAATATTTGGGCCTGCCAGTGGAGTTTCTTCTAATGATGTTTTATGTCACCGGTTTTTTCACCATTACGTCAGGGCTTCACTATATGCATTCCTGGTTCAAAATCATCAACGAAGGACCTGGGGCCCCAAACAATATGTCTTGACAGAAATGGCGCAAGTTGGTAATAAAAATTGCAGTTAGGCACGTAGCTCAGGGGGAGAGCGCTACCCTGACACGGTAGAGGTCACGAGTTCAAATCTCGTCGTGCCTACCACAAGTCTACCATAGGACGGGGAGGGGCATTTCAGAGATCTCTGGATGTTGGGCAGGCAACAATAGAAAGGTGAGCGGGGATAGAAAAAAATTGCAGATAATTTCCTAGAGGGGCATCTAAGCAGTTAAGCGTAACACCTTGGATGCCTTGTTTTGTTTGAAAAGCAGGTGGATGAAGAATTTTGAGATCAACTTGAAGGGGCGGCCTCCAGAAAGTATCGAGGCAGAATCTCTGACAGCACTGGAGGCTTTGAAAAGGCTGGGGATAAAGGCCCTGGACAGGGTTGTTGCGGTCAAGATCAATGGCAAAAAATGTGATCTTTCCAGCAAGATAAACCCCAAGGCCGAGCTTGAACCCATTTACGTGGACTCCGAGGAGGGGCTGGATATACTCCGCCACAGCACCGCCCACGTGATGGCCTTGGCCGTAAAGGAGCTATTCCCCGGGGTGAAGGTTACCATCGGTCCGGCAATAGAAAACGGTTTCTACTATGATTTCGATTACGAAAGGCCTTTCAGGGAAGATGACCTGCCCAGGATAGAGGCAAGAATGAGGGAAATCACAGAAGCTGACATCCCTTTTGAAAGGAAGGAAGTGACAAGCCGGGAGGCCATTGATTTCTTCAGGGAGCAAGGCGAGGATTACAAGGTGGAGCTGATTAACGATCTGGGTGAAGAAAGGGTCACCCTTTACACGCAGGGTGGCTTCACAGATCTTTGCAGGGGGCCTCATGTTCCTTCCACCAGCAGGATAAAGGCCTTTCAACTCACCAAAGTGGCTGGGGCTTACTGGCGTGGCGACGAGAATAGGCCGATGTTGAGCAGGATCTACGGGGTTGCCTTCCCTGATGAGAGGAGTTTGAGGGCCCATCTCAAGAAGCTTGAGGAGGCAAAGAAAAGAGATCATGTCAAGCTGGGTCGGCAGCTCGAGCTTTTTAGCACCCATGAGGAGGTAGGTGCTGGAATGATCATATGGCACCCCAAGGGTGCCATGCTGCGTCACATCATCGAGGAATTTGAAATAGCAGAACACCTGAAAAGAGGATACGAACTGGTAAAGGGGCCTCAGATCCTGAAGACAGAGCTGTGGAAGAAATCGGGCCATTTTGAGAATTACCGAGAGAATATGTACTTTACGGAGATAGACAAGCAGTCTTACGGAATAAAGCCTATGAACTGCTTGGCCCACATGCTCATATTCGCCTCCAAGATAAGGAGTTACAGGGACCTTCCCAAGAGGTACTTCGAATTGGGGGTAGTTCACAGGCACGAGCGCTCGGGTGTCTTGCACGGTCTTCTCAGGGTGAGGGAATTTACCCAGGACGATGCCCACATACTTTGTACACCCCGGCAGCTGGATAATGAGATCAAGGGGGTGCTGGATTTTGTCAGGGACGTGATGGCGGTATTCGGTTTTGATTATGAGCTGGAAATAAGCACCAGGCCGGAAAAGTCAATAGGAACCCAGGAAGACTGGGATCGGGCCACAAACGCGCTCAAGCGGGCGATGGAGGACAGTGGCCTGCCCTATCAAATCAATGAGGGCGAAGGAGCCTTTTACGGGCCAAAAATAGACGTTAAGCTCAAAGATGCCCTTGAAAGGAAATGGCAATGTGCCACAATCCAGTGTGATTTTACACTGCCGGAGAGATTCAATCTCTATTTCATCGACAGGGATGGCGAAAGGCGCAGGCCTGCCATGATCCACAGGGTTATTCTTGGAGCCCTTGAAAGGTTCATAGGAGTCTTGATAGAGCACTATGGTGGGGCCTTTCCGGTGTGGCTTGCACCGGTTCAAGCCGCGGTTCTCACGGTAACGGACAGGAGTATTGCGCACGGTGAAAGGGTCCTGAACCAGTTGAAGGATGAGGGTGTAAGGGCAGAAGGAGATTTTCGAAACGAAAAGCTCGGCTTGAAGGTCCGGGAAGCCCAGCTTAAAAAGATTCCCTACATGTTGATAGTAGGAGACAGGGAAGTTGAGAAGGGAGGTGTTACACCCAGGTTGAGGACCGGAAAGAACCTTCCCTTCATGAGCAAGGAAGATTTCATTGATCTTCTGAAGGAAGAATGCAGACAAAGGAGGTAGGACTATAGTCAAGAAAAGAGATGATGTCAGGGTAAACGAGAGGATCCGCGCTAAAGAGGTCAGGCTTATCTCAGCGGACGGTAGCCAACTGGGAATTGTTTCCCTCAGGGAGGCCTTGGATGCGGCTGAAAAGGAAGGTATGGACCTTGTCGAGGTTGCCCCCAATTCATCCCCCCCTGTGTGCAGGATAATGGATTATGGGAAGTACAAGTACCAAACCAGTAAGAAGGTCCAGAGTGCCAAGAAAAAGGGCAAGGCATTCCAGGTCAAGGAGATAAAGCTGAGACCTCACACCGAAGAGCACGATCTGGGATTCAAGATAAGAAACTTGAAGAAATTCCTGGAGAAAAAGGCGCGTGTCAAGGTGTCCGTAATCTTTCGAGGCCGGGAGATGGCGTACATGGATGCGGGAGTGGAACTCCTGAAGAGGATCAGTGAAGAGGTGGAAGAGCTCGGCACTGTGGAACAACCTCCCACAAGGGAGGGATGGCGCCTTACCATGGTATTGGTTCCAAAGTAGCCCCAATCTGCCGCTTCTCGGACGTTCAAAAGGATAGCCAGGGGTAGTGAAGCATTATTGGAGGAGACCTGCCAGAAAGCAGGAGTCTTGTGCCAAGGTATCGGACATGAATTCTGAACACCCCTTTCCGAGGCGGTGTTTTTCGACAATAGGGTTTTAATCCGCCAGAGGGGGACGAGGGTTTAATCTCCCGCCCCTTGGGGTGTTAATAAGATAGTTTCCGACTGATACCCCGCTGCTTGCGGCGGGGAAGTTCATTAGAGTATTTACGGAGGATTGAGATGCCCAAAGTAAAAACAAATCGCGGGGCAGCCAAGAGATTCAAGATAACGGCAACAGGCAAGATAGTGAGAAGGAAGGCCTATGCGAGCCATATTCTCACCAAGAAGACCACAAAGCGAAAGAGGAATCTGAGGAAACCGGAACTCGTTGATGCTACCAACAAGAAGAACGTTTCGAGACTGTTGCCACACATGTAGCAGTGAGTCGAGAGCCGGTGGCTCGGTTCTGCGAATAGAAACAGATAAGGAGTTATTGAAATGCCGAGGGTAAAAAGAGGAACTAAGGCGAGGCATAGGAGGAAGAAGGTCCTAAAAGCAGCCAAGGGATATCGCGGCAGCATGAGCAGGACCTACAAGGCGGCATTCATCGCCGTAAGCAGGGCAAGGGCCTATGCATACAGGGATAGGAAGAACAGGAAGCGGGACTTTAGAAGGCTCTGGATTGTCAGGATCAACGCCGCTGCCAGGGAGAACGGGATTTCTTACAGTCAGTTGATGGGGAGACTCAACAAGGCCGGGATCGAGATAGACAGGAAAGTGCTGGCCGATATGGCGGTAAATGACCCTGGAGGATTTTCCCAGGTCGTCAAAATGGCCATTCAGTAAAGTCCCCAGAACCTCACATCCGAAACAAGTGGAGGCCCCGTTCAGCAAAGCCGGCGGGGCTTACATTTTTGATAGCCCTGGAGAGAGTTGAACCATATGAAAGATAGACTCTTGGAAATAGAACAAAAGGCCCTGAGGGAGCTTGAGAAGATAAGGGATCCTGACTCACTGGAGCGGTACAGGATTAGGTATCTGGGAAAAAAGGGAGAGATAACCTCCATCATGCGGAATCTTGGCCAGCTACCGCCTCAAGAAAGGCCTGAAGTGGGGAGGCTGGCCAACAGGTTGAAAGAGAGACTCCTGGGGCTGTTCGACCAGAAAAGAAAGGAAATCCGGAGAATCAAGAAAGACGAGGAGGTTTTCCTGGACATCTCTCTCCCCGGCAGAGAGCCGCAGAGAGGCCACGTACATCCTATCACCCAAGTCCTGGAAGAGGTATGCCAGATATTCGTGAGGATGGGTTACAGGATCGTCAGGGGACCGAACGTAGAACTTGACTATTACAATTTCGAGGCCCTGAACATTCCCAAGGATCACCCTGCAAGGGACATGCAGGACACCTTCTATATCTCTGAGAACGTGGTGTTGAGGACCCATACCTCTCCAATGCAGGTCCGAACCATGGAAAGACATCCTCCTCCCGTGGCCGTAATCGCCCCGGGAAAGGTCTATAGGAGGGACTCCGACGTATCCCATACACCCATGTTTCACCAGGTTGAAGGACTGCTGGTGGACAGGGGTGTGACCTTCGGCGACCTTAAGGGCACCCTTACCAGTTTTGTGCGTCAAATGTTCGGCAAGGATACCGCCCTGCGTTTCCGGCCCAGCTTCTTTCCTTTCACGGAGCCCAGCGCAGAGGTGGATATCAGATGCGTCATATGCAAGGGAGACGGATGCCGCACTTGCGGGCAGACGGGATGGCTGGAAATACTCGGCTCCGGCATGGTGGACCCCGCGGTGTATGAATTTGTGGGCTACGATTCTGAGACATACACCGGCTTCGCCTTTGGGCTGGGAATCGAAAGAATAGCCATGCTCAAGTATGGAATTGACGATATTCATATGTTCTTTAGAAACGACATACGTTTTCTGAGCCAGTTCTAGGGGCCGAAGGTTGAGAAGTTAAGGAGCCCCCAGGACACTGGATGAACCGACTATCTATGAAAGGCTGACTTATTGGTATTACCGGGACAGGAAAATGCGTGTAAGTTTGAACTGGTTGAAGGAATTTGTTGAGATAGATGCAGGCCCGCAGGATTTGGCTGACGCGTTGACGCTGGGAGGTCTTGAGGTTGAAGGCGTTGAGCCCATAGGTCAATCCCTGGAAGAGGTCGTTGTTGCAAAGATAGCAGCAGTCAGGGCCCACCCTCGGGCGGATCGGCTTTTCATTTGCGAGGTGGACAAGGGAGACAGTGTGGTTCCGGTGGTATGCAGCGCTCCGAACCTCAGGGTCGGTTCTGCGGTACCCCTTGCCCCTCCCGGGAGCACGCTTCCAGGAGGGAGAAAGGTTGAAGCGAGTGTCATAAGGGGCGAGAGATCCGTCGGGATGCTCTTGGCCGAGGATGAAATGGGCCTCACTGATGACCACAGTGGAATCATGATTTTGCCTTCAGACCTGAAGCCGGGTACGCCTTTATCGTCGGCGTTGCCCATAAAGGATTGGGCGTTCGAGATAAGCATCACTCCAAACCGGCCGGATTGTACGTCCGTTATCGGGATCGCCAGGGAAATTGCGGCCTTGAGCGGGAAGGGCCTCAAGAAGCCTACGATCAGAATTGAGGAGGAAGAGATTCCGGTAGAAGAATTGGCGGAAGTCACTCTCCTGGATCCCGAGGGTTGTCCACGCTATTCAGCTGGAGTTATACGTGGAGTCCATTTGAAGCCGTCTCCTTTTTGGATCAGATACCGCCTTTTCGTCTCTGGAATCAGAAGCATCAATAACATTGTGGATGCCACCAACTATGTCCTGCTGGAGATGGGCCAGCCCCTCCATGCCTTTGACTACGACAGGCTGAGAGGGAATGGCATAGTGGTCCGCAGGGCAGAGGAGGGAGAGATCTTCACCACCCTTGACGGACAGACCCGAAGGCTGAACAGGGAGGTGCTCATGATCTGTGACCGGGAGAGACCGGTGGCCCTTGCCGGGATCATGGGTGGGCTCAATTCCGAGATATTCGAGGGTTCCAGGAATGTCCTGGTGGAGAGTGCCTTTTTCGATCCTATCACTATAAGAAGGGGGTCCAGATATCTCGGCTTATCAACAGAAGCTTCATACCGTTTCGAGAGGGGTATGGATGTTGAGGGCACAGTTGATGCCCTGAAAAGGGCATTGATGCTCATGAAAGACCTAGCAGGAGGCAAAATAGCCAAAGGGATTATTGATCGGTATCCTAGGCCCTATGAACCACCTGTGATAGATTTGAGTGTCCAGAGGACTAATGCCTTTCTGGGCACTTCGATGGATCAGGAAACAATGATAGAATATCTGCGGTCCCTGGAAATGGAGGTTGAGAGGGGCGATGGGGATACCATCCGTGTCAAACCCCCTTCCTTCAGGGTTGACATCACACGTGAAGTGGACCTCACTGAGGAGATTTCCAGGCTCGAAGGCTTTGAGAACATACCTGTAACGGCTCCACCCGTAAAAGTTCAGGAGGGGGGAACGGAGCCAGAGGATCAGATCAGGGCAAAAGCCAGGGAGATAATGATAGGCCTTGGTTTTACCGAGATCATATCCTATAGCTTTGTTTCGCATGACTCCGCCGACATCATGCTGGCGGAAGAGGGCAGCGCCATCAGGTCATTCGTCAAATTGAGGAACCCTCTGAGCACAGAGCAGTCCGTGATGAGAACGTCTCTCCTGCCGGGGCTCCTCGATGCGGTCAAGCTAAACAGCTCCTATGGCGAGGAAAATCTGAAGCTGTTCGAGATAGGGAGAGTTTTTTTTGCCAGGAAGGGAGAAGATCTGCCCCTCGAAAGGCCTTTCCTTGCCTCTGTCATGAGCGGCCTGTACAATAGGCAGGAATGGTATGCGCCAGAGAGAAAAGTGGATTTCTTTGACATCAAGGGGGATGCTGAGGCCCTGTTCAGGGGACTGGCCCCTAGTGAGAGAGTATCGTTCCGAAAAGATTCCACACCGCCCCATTACGAGAAAGGAGCAGCGGCTTCCATTTATTTTTCGGGCGCTGAAGTGGGCCACCTGGGACAGGTGTCCAGGGAAATCATCGAGAGGTACGATCTGCGGGAAAAGAACCTCTTTGCCCTTGAACTGGACCTGAAAGGCCTGGTGGATAAGATACCACCGGTTACGCGTTTCAAGCCCATTCCGAAATTCCCTGCTGTTTACAGGGATATCTCCCTGGTTGTAGAAAGGCACCTCGAGAGCGGCGAAATAACGGAGATCATCAGGAGAGAAGGTGGCGACCTGGTTGAGTTCGTGCATATCTTTGATGTATATACGGGGAAAGGCC
>JAFDIC010000127.1 GCA_019308525.1 Deltaproteobacteria bacterium | reverse complement strand
GGAACAAAGTGAGACTCAAGGCTCCTATAATCGTGATTGTCGTGGGGCTTATCGCCCTTTACACCGCCGCCTACACCGTTGATGAAACCGAACAGGTGGTCATCACCCAGTTTGGAAGGCCCGTCGGCAAGCCCATAAAGAAGCCGGGCCTGAAATTCAAGATACCGGTGATTCAGCAGGCCAACTATTTCCCTAAGAATCTTCTTGACTGGGACGGTGACCCGGGACAGATACCAACCCAGGACAAGACCTTCATTTGGGTGGATACCTTTGCACGGTGGAAGATAGTGGACCCGTTGCTGTTTTTCCAGACGGTGAACAACGTCGTTGGCGCCCTGGCCAGGCTGGACGACATCATCGATTCCGCGGTACGCAACTTTGTGACCTCCTATCCCCTCATAGAGACCGTAAGGAGCACAAACCGGGAACTGGATACCTTCGAAATAGTTACGGTGGAAATCAAAGATACAAGACCCCTGGGCGAGGTGGCCATGGGGCGGGAGAAGATCACAAGGGGTATCCTGGAGCAGGCCCAACCGAAGCTGGCAAAGTTCGGCATAGAACTCGTGGATGTCAAGATAAAGCGTCTTAACTATGTGGAACAGGTGCGAAGGTCAGTTTACGAAAGGATGATTGCGGAACGAAAACAGGTAGCTGAAAAATTCCGCTCAGAGGGACAAGGAGAAGCCCGAAAGATAGAAGGAGAAAAGGAAAAGGCCCTGAAGCAGATCACCTCCGAGGCCTACCGCAGGGCCCAGGAGATAAAGGGAAAGGCGGATGCGCAGGCCGCCCTGATCTATGCCCAGGCCTATGGCAGAGACCCGGAGTTTTACTCCTTTCTGGAGACCCTGGAACTGTACAAGAAGGTCATAGACAAGGAGAGCACCTTGATCCTTTCCACTGATT
Organism: Deltaproteobacteria bacterium; assembly: GCA_019308525.1. Next base: position 8,466 of record JAFDIC010000127.1, on the reverse strand, counting down.
CCGAGTTTTTGAAATACTTCAAGGGATACAAGGGCGGAGATTTCGGCGAGGCTTTCACATCGACAGAGAGATAGGAGTGACATGGTAAGGACGGAAATCCAGTTGTTCTTGCTGAACGCGCCGGGTGAGCTGGGGAGATTGGCGGGTCTCCTTGCCAATGAAGGGATCAACATAGATGCCCTCACCATCCAGGATGCTTCCGCTTACGTCCAGGAACTGTTCAAGGCGAGGGGTAAATCCCTGAAGAGAGTGGCCCCGGCAGCCTCTTATGGGTCCATGCAAAAAGATTCTGCCGACTATGCGCTCATCAGACTCCTGGTCACCAAGACCGACAATGCAATAGATGTGCTCTCCAGGGAAGGGTATACCTTTGACATAATGCCGGTCATTGCGCTGGAGATAGAGAACAAGCCGGGCACCCTGGCCAAAATGGCGGAGAAATTCGGGGAAGAGGGCATCAATATCAACTATGTTTACGGTTCCGCCTTGCCAAATGCGAGAAAATCGCTCTTCGTGTTCTCGCCGGAAGACATCGATGCGGCGGCATTGATTTTCAAAGATGAAGAATGATGGCCAGGTTGTCCCAGAAAAGATCCAGTGGAACCGGCTGGAGCTTTGTCAACCTCCTTCCAAAAGCGCTTCCACCTCCTCGATATCCTTAGGGGAGTCAACTTCAATAGAATCGTGTGGCGTCTCGATCACCTTGATCTTATACCCGTATTCCAGGACTCTGAGCTGTTCGAGCTTTTCTTTGTCCTCCAAGTCCCCTACAGGGAGCGAGGCAAACTCTTGCAAGAAGTCCATGCGGTAAGCATAGAATCCCAGGTGCTTGAGATAGATGCGCCCCTCACGGGAATCCCGAAAACAGGGGATCGGCGCCCTGGAGAAGTAAAGGGAAAAGCCTTTCCTGTCCGCAACCACCTTGACATTTCTTGGGTCCTGGATCTCATTCTCGGCGCTCATCTTGTAAACAAGGGTGGACATAGGGAGGCAAGGATCCTGGAGCAGTGGTGAAAGGAGATGCCTGATTGATTCGGGATTAAACAGGGGCTGGTCACCCTGTATGTTTATGACTATATCCTCATCCCTTAAACCTATCTTCCTCGCGGCTTCAGCGACCCTATCCGTACCTGTATGGTGTTCTGTTTTGGTAAGAATGACATGGCCTCCGAATCCCTGAACACAGTCACTGATCCGTTCATCATCTGTGGCAACTATTACTCGTGATAGGCTTCTGCACGAAACGGCCCGAAGGTAGACATGCTGGATCATGGGCTTGCCGGCGATGAGGGCCAGGGGTTTCCCCGGAAAACGAGAAGATTCATACCTTGCTGGTATAAAGGCAATAATCTCCATGTGATCTCAGTCCAGATACAGGCATGAGTCATTCTTCCTGGTACGTGGCGCAGGCAGACTCGGACTCCCATGCGGTTACACGGTTGACCCTGTAGTTTTCAGTGTTCAGCTCCCGGCTGAGGGCACGAAAGATATGGCGGGCTATGTTTTCCGAGGAAGGGTTGACACCTTTGAATTCCGTCAATTCATTCAGGAATTGATGATCAAGAGCTTTGACCACCCTTTCCGTGGCGTCCTTGATTACCCGGAAGTCCACCAGAAGCCCTTGTTCCCCCAGGCTTGGGCCTGCCACGTAGACTTCCACCTTCCAGTTATGGCCATGGAGCCTTTCACACCCGCCGCCACATTCTTCCAGCTGGTGCGCGGCTGCAAAATGAGAGACAACTCTTAGTTCAAACACTTTCCTTGCTATCCTGGTTCAGTCTTATCCGCATCCCCATAGGGCCTTCCGCACTCGCTGCATTTACCGTCGATGATTATCCCGGTGCAGGTCCCGTCGGGGCAAAGCACCCGGTCATCCAGGTCGGTGCCGTTTTCTTCACTGCCGTCGAAGTCAGCTTCTTCTAGGGGAGCACCGCAATACATGCAGTAGAATCCTTCCGCGGGCACTTCTGCCCCGCATGCAGGACAGGATCTGCCTTCTATCCGGTTGTGACAATGAGGGCATTCCATTTATCTTAGCTCTTCTTTGAAGTTACTACTTGAAAGGGGGTTATTTGCTGTCTGACCCTGGTGCTCTTGCATTTCGGGCATCTTACCTTGGTGCCCTCGTACTCGGAAATGGAGAGGGTTAGGGTAAACTTCTTGTTGCATTTCTCACATCTAAAGTCGTAAGACGGCATAGGCAACCTCCTTTGAAGTTATTTCAATATTGATATTTGCCCCAACAACCTGATCTCCCCCAGGGCGGGATTGCGCTGCTTCCGGAGCTTTTCCGAAGGCATTGGTTCCACGAAGTTCTTGAACTTGATGAATCATTAATGGAAAATATTAATCTTTTTAAATCCTTTGTCAATAGGATAAGCCTGGGTTTACCCCGTAGGAATGCCCCTTGTGAAGCACAGGGATACTGAATCAGGTTTCTCTTTGTCCTTTCACACGGGATTCAATGACCGGTGCGAAATTCCCCGGGGGTTTATTCCCGGAGCATAGACAGGACGGCAAACCTGCCGGTCATCCCTTCGGCGCGGTAGGAAAAAAAGAGGTCGGTTCTGCAACGTGTGCAAATCCCGGCAACCTCTATGTTTTCATCCCTCAAGCCGGCTCTCATCATTTGCCATCGACTTATCCCCCAAAGATCGAAATAATTCTTTCGCCACATGAAGGAGCGGAACTCGGCCGGGAAGATCTCTTCGTGGGTTACGAATTCACCGCAGCAAGGGCCCAGAGAGGGGCTTATTGCGGCCTTGATTTCCGATGCCCTGGACCCGAAGGTTGCGCACATCCGCTCCACTGCAACATCGATGATGTTGAGCACATTTCCTCTCCACCCGCAATGGATATTTGCCAGGACCCTGTTTTCGGGATCAAAGAGGATAATTCCCTGGCAGTCGGCAACCTTGACCATCAAGGCGACCCCACTTACGCCGGTGATCAAGGCATCCCCGTGAAATGAACGGGGCAGGCGGCTTATATCATCTTCGGTGACAACCTGGGCGCGCTTTCCGTGGACCTGTTTCATGGAAATCAGGTGGTTTGTTCCAAACACCTGTTGGACTATCGCCAGGTTCTTCTTGACATCTTCGGGGTCATCACCGCACTCCTTGCCGACATTGAGGGTATCATAAGGAGGTCTGCTTACTCCGCCCAGTCGAGTGAAAACAGCATGTCTCAACCCGGCATCGGCCAATCCTTCAAACTGGAAGTATACAACCCCAGGAGGACATTCCAAATCGCCAGGCACAATGTCAGGGACCGCAGGAATGCCCTGTGATCTAAGGAGAATCCCTTTTGCTCCTATCATCCGATCCTCGGCTCATTTCGATGCCTTTGCAAGACCCATTTTGGGGGCAACATAACCGCTTCACTCCAAGACTTGATGAAATTGCCCGATCCTTCAGGGGTGCTTTCGCATTTCCGCCCGTGAATCAATAATGCTTGAAATGTTATGCAAAGGTCTCATTTCGCGCAGGAAAGGATTGTGGCTTGGAAGGCAGGTCGCAGGCAAAGATAGGGTCCTTGGTCGTGCATCCTTGATCGCGTCCCACCAAAGGTCCCGTCATCGTCCCGGTGTAAGGAGTAGAGGTCGTTGCGACACAGACTCTCTTGCGTACCGCTGCTTCCTTCCGGACCTGACGGGGTTTGCAAGTGTCTGTCACGCAAGGTCCACTCCCTTGCCAAGAACGACCAACGGAGGCCTCAGGTGAAAGACTCTCAGCAAGGACATTCGACCCCGCATAAGCGGATTTCGGGTTACAGGGCACCGCTAGCTCCCCGTCTAGCACGACCAAGGGAAATGTATGTCAAAATCAGATATCAACGCGTTCTTTAAGCTCTTTGCCGACCTTGAAGAAGGGGAGCTTCTTTGAAGCCACGTTGATTATCTCGCCTGTCTTAGGATTCCTCCCTTGATAACCTTCATAGTGCTTTATCTTAAAACTGCCAAAACCCCTAATCTCGACGCGTTCCCCCCTTGTCAAGGCCTTCTCCATGTCACCGAAAACCGTGTTCACAACTTCTTCCGCCTTCTTGAGGGCGAGGTTTTCTTCCCTGGCAAGGGCTTCTATCAGTTGAGATTTATTCATAGGATTCCTCTCCCTGGAAGTCAGACATATGGTTGAAAAGTCACCCGATACAAATCAGCTTCACTGTGAATTCAAAATAGTTTATAGTGAATCGGCACGCTTTAGTCAAGCCCAAATAATATAAATGCTTGATATTTCCCGAATGCTGATATAAAAGCGTCACCAGCCATTGTACTCTGCACAGTTTGCACGGGCGGAAACGCCTTTCACGGTCCTGCTATGGTAGGGGGGAGAGATCACGCACCCGCTCTGAATAGGAGTCATTAGGAAACTTCAATGTCATGATCATAACAATCGATGGTCCTTCAGGTTCCGGAAAAAGCACGGCCGCCAAACTCCTTGCGAAGAGGCTCAATTTCTTCTTGCTGGATACAGGGGCCATGTACCGCGTGGTGGCATTACAGGCGCGCAGGGAAGGCCTAGGCTACGGGGAAGTCGACAAGATCGGGAGGATGTGTCAGGGCCTGCCCCTGCGTTTCGAGCATGAGGCTGAAGAATACAGGGTCTTTCTGGGATCTGAGGATGTATCTCTGGCAATCAGAACGCCGGAGATGGACATGATGGCATCGAGGATTTCCGCAATAGGGGAGGTCAGAGAGGCAATGACAATCCTCCAGAGAAGAATCGCCCAAGGGAAGAATGTCGTGGCTGAAGGCCGCGATATGGGCACTGTGGTATTCCCCGGTGCGGATTTCAAGGTGTTTCTTACTGCAACTCCCAGGGTAAGGGCTGAGAGGAGATATCTGGAGAGGCTCAGGCGGGGGGAAGCGGTTTCCCAGGAATCAATCCTCGCTGACCTCGTGAGGAGGGATGAGCAGGACAGGAAGAGGTCCATCGCTCCCCTGAGGCAGGCCGAGGATGCAAAACTCATTGATTCTACAAACTTATCTCCCGACCAGGTCATTGAGATAATACTGGAAGAGTTGATGGCGATGGGCAGGGGGAGATTCACCGGTATCAAGGTCCGGGGGAAAAGATGAAATACTGGATGAGTAATTTGTTGAAGTTCATAGGAATCTCTGATAATAAGATGCATTAGGGCTCGTCAGCCTCATGCAAAGGGCAATATAACAACTTGGGGGGAAGAGGTTAATGGACAATAAACAAATTAACTTAACGGGAGAAGACATCGGGATCAATGAAACTTCCAGGGATGAAGGCCCAGGGGAAATTGCTCGGGAGGGACGGAGGGAGGAACCGGGAGGGGCTGCTGCCGGCGAGATGAAAGCTCAAGGGGAAAGAGATGTCCCTGATGATTTCAAGGAACTTTACGAGGAGAGCCTGAGAAGTATACAGGAAGGTGAACTGGTCCGCGGGGAAATTGTCCAGGTCGACAAAGAGTTCGTGCTCGTGGATATAGGTTACAAATCGGAAGGGCAGATTCCGATCCATGAATTTATTGATGACCAGGGAAACATTACCGCGAAGGTGGGCGATAAGGTCGATGTGCTGCTGGAAAGGAGGGAGGATGACGAGGGGATAATCCTGCTTTCAAAAGAGAAGGCCAAGAAGATAAAGGTATGGGATGAGATCAAGGAGATTTATGAGAAGGATGGCACCATAAAAGGGAAGATAGTATCCCGGGTCAAAGGAGGGATGTCTGTGGACATAGGCCTGGCTGCATTCCTGCCAGGCTCCCAGATCGACCTGAAACCCGTCAAGGACTTCGATTCACTAATAGGCACTACCCACGAGTTCAAGATACTGAAATACAACAGGCGCCGTTCAAATATCGTTCTGTCTCGAAGGGCGATACTGGAAGCAGAACGTAACCGTCTTAGACAAAAGACCCTGGAGATCCTGGAAAACGGGGCTGTGTTGCAGGGAAAGGTCAAGAATATTACAGACTACGGGCTGTTTATCGATCTGGGGGGGATTGACGGGTTGCTCCATATCACGGATATGTCATGGGGAAGGGTGGGGCACCCATCCGAGCTGTATCAGGTCGGGGATGAAATCACGGTCAAGATCTTGAACTTTGATCGCGAAACTGAAAGGGTCTCCCTGGGCCTTAAGCAACTGAAGCCTGATCCCTGGACTCAGGCCGATGAAAAGTATCCCGTGGGGAGCAGGGTCGGAGGTCGCGTGGTGAGCCTGGCCGACTACGGGGCTTTCGTTGAAATTGAAGAAGGGATCGAAGGCCTGATACATGTATCAGAGATGTCCTGGACAAGAAAGATAAGGCACCCCTCTCAGGTGGTCAAAGTAGGGGATGAGGTCGAGGCGGTTGTTCTCAGCATTGACTCGGCAAACAAGAGAATTTCGCTGGGACTAAAGCAGATTGAACCCAATCCGTGGGACATAATCGAAGAGAAGTATCCAGTGGGTACCACTATCGAGGGAAGGATCAAGAACATCACGGACTTCGGAATATTCATAGGAATAGACGAGGGCATTGACGGGTTGGTACATATCTCGGACTTTTCCTGGACCAAGAGGGTTAAGCACCCCTCCGAGATCTACAAGAAAGGACAGCTTGTGCAGGCCGTGGTCCTCAATATCGATAAGGAGAACGAACGTTTTTCCTTAGGCATCAAACAGCTTACCCCTGATCCCTGGGAATCGGTACCGGAAAAATACAAGCTTGGAACAAGGGTCACAGGAGTGGTCACAAACGTAACCGATTTCGGGATCTTTGTGGAGCTGGAAGAAGGCATTGAGGGCCTCATACACGTATCAGAACTGTCAAAGGACAAGAGTGGCAATCCCTTGAGCAGATTCAAGACCGATGACGTAATCCAGGCAAAGGTGATAAATGTATCCAAGGGGGAAAAGAAGATAGGCCTTTCAATAAAGAAGCTGGAAGAGAGTGATGAAAAAGAGATATATAAGAGCTACGTAAATACCCGCAGCGAAGCGACCTCGAATCTAGGAGAGCTCTTGAGAAAAGGCATGATAAGGCTTCAGGGCAGCCCCGACGGTGCCGATGGCCAGAAGGATCGGCCTGTCGAGAAGGAGAAGGACGGGGAAGCAGAAGGAAAGCACCAGGTTGATGAAAGCTCACAAGCGTCAGGATCGGAAGACCCCCAGGGAGAAGAATACGACGAGAAGGGAGCCAAGATAGAGGGGCCACCAGTTAGAGAGTGAGAAGTTAGTTACCGGGGATTTCGCACTGGGGCTGCGATCTCTCTTTCCTTTGGCGTTCACCCTTAGAGAGCGGAAAGACAACAAAGCCGTAAAGATTCCAGCATATGCCTTCCAAGAGACACCCCCTGTTAATAGTCTTCATTATCCTGGCAGTGACGGTCGTGTTCCTGGGCATGGTCATGGCGGTTATTATCATGACCTTTGGAGGCACTAGCAAGCTGTCATTTGGCGACAAGATAGGTGTGATCAAGATAGAGGGGCCGATCAAGGATTCAGGGCACATACTGAGCCAGTTGGTTCGATTTCGTAAAGACAGGGGGATAAAGGCCATAGTCCTGAGAATAGACTCTCCGGGCGGGGGGGTGGGACCGTCGCAGGAGATCTTCAGGGAGGTCCTAAGAACAAGAAAGACCAAAAGGGTGATAGCTTCGCTCGGAGGCGTGGCTGCTTCCGGGGGATACTACGTGGCCGTGGCGGCCGACAAAATTGTGGCCAATCCCGGCACCATAACAGGGAGTATAGGGGTTATCATGGAGTTTCTCCAGGTGGAGGAACTCATGAAGAAAATAGGAGTTGACTTCGAAGTGGTAAAAAGCGGGGAATTCAAGGACATCGGCTCACCCATCAGGAAAATGTCAGAAAAGGAGAAGGCCCTCCTGGAGGAGGTGATCTCAGATATCAAAGAACAGTTTGTCCGGGCGGTTGCAGAGGGTAGGGGCTTAGGGCTGGAACAGGTCCAGGAAATCGCTGACGGACGCATAATTTCGGGCGCCCGGGCAAAAGAGTTGGGCCTTATTGACAGCCTGGGCAATTTCCAGGATGCCCTCGAACTTGCCAAGAAGATGTCAGGAATAAGGGGAGAGGCCCAAATCGTCTATCCGAAAAGGTCGAGGGGAAGGATCTGGGATCTCCTGTTTGAGAGTGCAGTGAAAGCCCTGTCCAATGCGATAAAGGAGCACGATTCTTGGGGCCTGAAATACAGGTGGAACGGTTAGATCGCCTAAAGGCTTGTGCCCGCTTTTGCTCTCTGGACTTTTTCTGCCGGGTCGCCTGGTGTGAGAGGGGCTGCGGGCCTTGAAGGTCTGACTCCTGTCACGTGATGAAAGAGCTTACGTCGCCCTTGCCCACACGAATCACTTCCGGCACGTCGTCGATCAAAGAAACGACACTGGAGGGACTTGGATAGATCACACCCCCGTCAATAACGATGTCAAGGTAGGCGGAGTAAGCCTCCTGGATGGAATGGGGATCGTCATAACCTGCACTCGTACTTATGATA
>JAFDIC010000126.1 GCA_019308525.1 Deltaproteobacteria bacterium | reverse complement strand
AGCTCCCTGTTCAGAAAACTCAACTTTTCACTGATCCTTTGATTCTCCTCTTCAATGGGGATGGCCTTCTTTTTCCATGGTATGCGATCCATGAGATATCGGGTTTCTACGAACCCCCTGATGCCCTCCTTCTTCTGCTCCAGGGGACGAACAAATGACCATTCCTCGTCTGAGACTATGATATCAACGGCCTCTCCCGACAGGAGGGTTCCGATAATCTTGCTTTCCTTGCTGGGCTCATCATAGAGGTCTATGCTCAAGGAGTCGGTCACGTATACTTCTGTAGCAATGCACTCCCCTGTTGTCACAAAGCCCAAGAAGAGGATTGTGAGAATGGGTCCAAGCCTTTTCACGAATAAGAGGCCTTTGAAAGACATTTGCTCTAATCTCTCTCTGGGTTTAATCCGCCAGAGGCGGACGAGGCCTTAATTCCGCGCCCCTTGAGGCGTTAAGATAGTTTCCAACTCATACCCCGCTGCTTGCGGCGGGGTGGTTCATTGCTACTAGAATACCATAGGCCCAGGGAACCCGGCAGGGGTCGGAGACAGAGAGCCCTGCGAGAAAATTCGCTGTGGAGAACCCGAAGTCTCAAAAATAGCCTCCTGGCCGACGCTTCTTGTGCTGACGGCCTATTATCAAGCCGAGCATAAGTCCACATAATAGTATCAAGGCGCCGAGGAGGAGCCATCTGGTTTTTTCCCGGGTTTTGAGCCTTGTGTTTTCTTCTCTCAGGTGCTGGACGTCTCTTCTGCCTGAGTCCAGGATCTCCTTGAGTTTCTCAAACTTAGTCTCGAGTCCCCTGTAGCCTTCGCCTCCCCCCTCTAGTTCCGTATATTCCTTTTTTAACAGTTCGAGGGTATTGGTCAGCTCCTGGAGTTCTTTTTTTAGACCCAATTTTTTCACGCTCAAATCGTTCAGCTCCGCTTCCAAGGTGTCAAGCCTTGCCTTGAGCTTTATGTTTTCTTCCTTGAGAGACATGGCCCGCTTTTCCCAGGGTTGTCGACTTGAAAGATAGCTGGACAGGATCCAACCCTGGAGGCCCTCACCTTCTCCCTCCAGGACACGGACTCGGGTCCATTCATCTCTTGTTTCCAGCGTTTCAAGCCGCTGGCCCGAACGGAGCTTGACGAGGATTTCCTTCGCAATGTCCGGTTCCTCGTAAAGAGGAATGGTGATTGAGTCGGACACAAAGGCTTTTTTGGCCCAGGCCGGGTGGGAGAAAGCCAAAACTGCCACAGCGAAAGAAAGGGCGAGGAAGTATCCGCGCATTCGCTACCAGGGATCTCCTTGACTATCTATTTGGTTTCCATCCAGAAACGGCCCTTTCCCGCAACCTCGGCGCCAAACCGCAGGGCTGGTTGTGCGACGTACTACTCGTACGACTCCGCCCAACCCCTTGTTTTCCTTGACCTTGCGAAAAATTGCTCATTTCTGCCCTGGAAACCCGGCGTGCTCTTTCGTCTTCTGTTTGTGGACGGAGACTATTCGAATAAAGAAGGCCCGGCTACATGAATAGGCCGACATGCCGTCCCCACAGGGGCATTCGTTTGAGTGGCCTGTGAGCCGTCTCCCTCTCCGGGTTCGTCCGTATTTGGGCTCCACAAACATTTTGGATAATATAAGAAGTTTTTTCTTAATGGCGCTTTACCTTAATAATCCAATTTCACTTTAACGTCAATAAATTTGTGATAGACAGTACGGAATAGTCGCATCTCAGCAACGGAAGATTCACCAGGAATTTGGATCCCTGAAGGAGCGGAAACATTCATGAAATGTGGGCCAGGAAGGTGAACCAAGTCCGGGGTCTTCCGGCGACTTATGGCCTCCCGGGGCATTTGCCCGTGATCCCTTAGGGCCTGGAGATGGAGGCCCCCGAGGTCTTTCTAAGCCTTATGTTTTCGCGGGTGAGTCGTTGGACCTCCCTTTGAAGCACAGCATTAGCGTCCCTTGTTATGTCCAGTTCACCAGAGACGGTTTCCAGGCCGTTGATAAGTTCCTCTATTCTCTGCTTCAAAAAGGTGACTTCGTGTAGGGCGGAGACCAGGTTGGCTTCCGCAATCCTTTTTTTCTTTTCGCAAAGGCTGGTTGTCTCCTTCAATTTTTTTTCCGTCTCTTGCCGTACCCTTTCCCTGTTGCCGACCGTCTCCTCGAAGACGAGAATCTTCTTGTTTGCCTCGCCTAGCTTGGCCATGGCATCTGCCAATTCTCGTTTGACCACCTCCAGTTCTTTCCTGGTCTTGTCCAGTAAGCTCTTCGCAGTAACCAGTTCAGACTTCGTCTTTTCCAGCTCAGAACGGAGCCTGTCGCAATCTTCTCCAGCGAAGCACCCTTGAAGGAGAGGCAGCAGGACCAAGACGGAGACTACTATCGAAACCCTTCTTTTATTCATTAAACTCTCCCCCCGGAATCAAGGAATAGATTCAGCCAACATAATAATAGAACAAAACGTCCCGACTTTAAAGGACATCAATCGGGACCGGAACCTTTTCAATTGACAGCACGTGCCGTGAGTACTTATACTCCACGCCGGATGCTGGGCCCAGGGATCATATCCGGCGCAAAGGGGATACTGATGAAAGTGATTGATTTCCACACACACCTCCTGAAGAAGGACATGCTGACACCAACCCATGTGCGTTTCTTGGAAGAAACAAACCCAAAGTTTTTCGAGAGAATTGACCAATATGCGGCAGACCCAGGGTTATTCGCGTCCTATTTGAGGAGTCAAGGGGTAAGTTGCGCCGTCGTGCTCCCGGAGTACGCCCCCGCCACCAGCACCTTTGTACCAACCGAAGATGTTATAGAGTATTGCAAGGGACAGGATATGTTGGTCCCTTTTGCTTCCCTCAATCCCAATACCCACCCAGACCCCGCGATACAACTGCGGTATTTCGTTGAAAAGTGTGGAGTTAAGGGGCTGAAGCTGCTCCCCTCATACCAGTTCTTTTATCCGAACGAACAGAGGATGTACCCTGTATACAGTGTTGCCGAGGAGCTGGGCATACCTGTCGTATTTCATATTGGCTCTTCCCTGTTCAAGGGAACGAGGATGAAGTTTTGCGATCCAATCCACCTGGACGATGTTGCGGTTGATTTCCCTGAACTGAAGATCGTCATGGCCCACAGCGGCAGAGGCTTCTGGTATCAAAAGTGTTTTTTCCTCTCCCGGCTCCACAGGAACCTTTACATGGATGTTACGGGTTTACCGCCCAAGAACCTCTTGAAGTATTTTCCTGAACTTGAAAAGAACAGGGACAAGGTCTTGTTCGGTTCTGATTGGCCGGCGATGCCTTCGGAGGTAGGGAACAATATAGAGGCCATATTGTCTTTACCTCTGAGGGAGTCTACCGTGAGAAAGATACTCTATGAAAATGCCCACAGACTTCTCTTTGGGTGTTGACCCGCCGACACCATTGAATGAGGGAGAAAACATACCTGAAAGGCAGAACGCAACAGGGCGGGCCCTGCCTTTCAGGTGGTCTGAGAGTATCAATAAAAGAGAAATGATAAGAATCTTCTCGTCCAAGGGTTAGGCTGTTTGTTGCCATGTCAACAGGGCTTCAAGCGCTTATCTAAGGCTTCCCATGATGCCGTTGTTTTTCCGAAGGAAATCTCTCCTTGCCTTTCCCAGTGAGACCCTCGGTAGAAAAAGATGCACGTGCATCCGAGAAGCCTTATTGACTGCTCTGTGCCTTTTGCCTTGCTCCACCCCTCCTCCAGGAAGCCCCTGGCCATCCAATTCCTTACCACTATTATAGGACAGTTGTATTAATTGAGGAGATGTTATAGCGAACTGTGTTAATATTTCATCTAATTAAAAAAGAATAGTAATTAAATATTTATATTTGTCAAGTATTTTTTTATAAATTAATTATAATTTATATCATATATATGAGTTTTGGGCTGGAGATTTCTTGACTTTCTTGCATCCGGATGTTTGTCTTGACACCGGGGAGGAGTTATATTATACGACTTATTACAATTACTTAGACTTACTTAGATTACCCTGAAACTGTATGATATTTGAAGAAAGACTGGAGATCCTGTTCAATAGAAAGGTGGCCGCTGAAACCTATTGTCTGGGTTTGAAGGGGCCGGAGATAGCCCGGGCGGCCAGGGCGGGACAATTCTTGATGATCAAGGTTGCCCCGGGAAATGCTCCTCTGTTGAGAAGGCCTTTTTCCATTGCCGGGATTGTTGACGATACCGTTCATTTGATTTACAGGGTTGTGGGCAAGGGGACTGCCCTTCTGGCAGAGACCGGTGAAGGTAGGAAATTATCGGTGCTTGGGCCCCTTGGCAAGGGGTTCTTTACAGACATGCCCGGGCACAGATACCTCCTGGTGGCCGGAGGAATCGGGGTAGCTCCTCTCTATTTTTTGAGCAGGGCCCTGGAGGGAGCGGATGTGGAGTTCATGATGGGTTTCCGCAGCAGCGCGGAGACCTTTGTCTACGAGCCCCTGCTAGGCAGTGGACTGAAGATAACCCTGGCCACGGACGATGGGTCAAGAGGTTACGCAGGCCCGGTGACCGGGCTGCTGGAGCAGTATTTCGATGCCGTGGTGGATAAACCCGTCGCTGTTTTTACCTGCGGGCCGAAGCCAATGCTGAGACAGGTAGCCAGAATGTGTATGGATCGCCGTATTGCTTGCCAGGCATCCCTGGAAACCTATATGGGTTGCGGTCTTGGGGCATGTCTTGGCTGCGCTGTTAAGACACCTGCCGGCGAGCAGGACCAGTATCTCTATGCATGCAAGGACGGCCCTGTTTTCTCTGTGGAACTAATAGACTGGAACGATTACTGAGCCTTTGACGAACTCGGAAAAGCTGAGCCATTGACCGTTTGAACACTATGTGGGAGCAGACCAAGGTAGACCTTAAGGTGAGAATCGGTCCCCTTAATCTCGATAACCCCGTTATTACCGCATCGGGGACCTTCGGGTATGGGTTGGAGTACGGATCACTAATGGACCTGAACCTGTTAGGGGCTATCGTTGTCAAGGGGACTTCGCTCACACCCAAGCAGGGCAATCCTCCCCCCCGGATTGTGGAGACTGCTTCGGGCATGTTAAACGCCATTGGCTTGGCCAATGTCGGGGTAAAGGCGTTCGTGGAGGAGAAGCTTCCCCGGTTGAGGGGGCTCGATACCAAGATAATCGTAAACATTTACGGTCACAGGATCGAAGAGTACGGGGAACTGGCGGCTGCCCTGAAGGGTGTGGAGGGAGTCGATGCCCTTGAAGTCAACATATCCTGTCCAAACGTGGAGTGCGGGGGAATGGCCTTTGGCACGGACCCTCACGTCTCTAAGGAAGTGACCAGGAAGGTGTTGGAAAACACGGACAAGCCGGTTATCGTCAAACTGACGCCCAACGTCACGGACATCCGTCCGATAGCCATGGCAGTGGAAGAGGCCGGGGCCCATGCCATTTCCCTGATCAATACGTTGAGGGGAATGGCGATAGATATAGAGTCGCGGAGGCCTCTCTTGGCCAATATAACGGGTGGTCTCTCAGGTCCGGCCATCAAACCCGTAGCCCTGCACATGGTGTATCAGGCCGCCGGGGCAGTCAGTATCCCTGTCATCGGGGGAGGCGGCATAGTAGACTATCGGGACGCCCTGGAGTTCCTTATTGCGGGGGCCAGGGCCATAGAGGTGGGGAGTGCAAATTTTGTCGACCCACGGGCCTCAATCAATATCATTGACGGCATCAGGAGATATTGCTTAGATAACGGGATTTCCTCCATAGGGGAGATAATAGGAACCCTGAAGACAGGTTAATGGAAGACGGACCGGAAAGGGAGGCTGGAGAAGATGGACGAAGTGGAAAAGCTTTATGAAATGCTCAAGAAGGTACAGGAGCCCAAAGGGTATTATTTCAACATGGACAGGGAGAAGACCTTGGATCTCCTCCAGGGACTTATAGAGAACAAGAAACGATATGGATACATGAGCTGTCCTTGTCGACTTGCAACCGGGGACAGGGAGAAGGACAAGGACATAATCTGCCCCTGCGTTTACCGCGAACCGGATGTCAAAGAGTATGGCAGTTGCTACTGTAGTCTCTACGTGTCAAAGGAATGGAATGAGGGGAAACTACCCCACGTCTACGTACCCGAGAGGAGACCGCCTGAGAAACTGGCCTTCTGAGCCCGGGCAGAGATTCAATACATGGCTTCAATCAAGTCCCTGAAGACCTCGCTGACATACCTTCGCTTCACCTTCATGGTGGGGGTCACTTCTCCGTCCTCTTCGTAGAGTTTTTTGGGCAGGATAGTGAACTTCTTGATCTGTTCCACCCTTGAGAGAGTTTCGTTCACCTTGTCCACTTCTGCTTGGATCAATTTTTTGACCTCGGGGCTGCTGGTAAGGTCCCTGTATGTAGAGAACTGGACCTTGTTGTCCTGGGCGTACTTGACCACGTTGTCTTCGTCGAGGATGATCAAGCAGGTGAGATACTTTCTCCTGTCCCCGATTACTACGGCGTCGTTGATGTAAGGGCTGAACTTTAACTTGTTTTCGATGTACTGGGGTGTAATGTTCTTGCCTCCGGCAGTCACTATGATGTCCTTCTTGCGGTCCGTGATCTTGAGATAGCCGTCCTCGTCCAATTCTCCTATGTCCCCGGAATGAAGCCAGCCGTCTCTCAAGGTCTTTTTCGTTGCTTCCGGGTTCTTATAGTATCCCTTGAACACGCTCGGAGACCTGACCAGTATCTCTCCGTCCTCGGCAATCCGGACCTCTGTGCCTTCCAGGGGTGGACCGACTGTGCCGAATTTTGTCCTTCCGACCCTTGAGACACAGGTGACGCCCGTTCCCTCTGTCTGGCCGTAACCTTCTACGAGATTGAGTCCAATGGATTGAAAAAAGTGGAGCACTTCAGGTGAAATGGGCGCAGCCCCGGAGTAGGCAAGTCTCATTCTTTCGAAGCCGAGTCTCTTTTTCAGTTTCGAAAACACGGCGAAATGGGCGAGCCTGAAAATGATCCTCAAGAATAGGGGAACCGGCCTCAGGTTCATAATCAACGAGGCCCTTTTCTGCCCTATCTTGAGGGCAATCGCAAAAACCGTCCTCTTGAACCAGGTGGCATCAGACATCTTTATGACAATAGTCGAATAATACTTTTCCCATATCCTGGGCACCCCGTAGCCCACGGTGGGTGAGACTTCAATCATATTATCCGTAACGGTATCAGGGCTTTCGATGAAATTGACTACATAACCATAGGTAATATGTCCCATGACGGAAAAGAGCTGTTCAAAGACGTGACACAGGGGCAGGAATGAAAGCACTTCATCCCTGTCATTCATGGGGTTGATGGTGGTGATTGCCCTCCCCATCCAGGTAAGGTTTCGGTGGGTGAGCATGGCGCCCTTGGGTGGGCCCGTGGTACCCGAGGTATAAATCAACATGCATAGATCCTCGGGCTGGACCCCCGCCATGCGGTCTTCCACAAGCAGGGGGTCCCGTTCAAAGACCTCTCGTCCCATCTCAAGCAGCTGGCTGTAGGTCATGACCATGGGGTCCTGGAAATGCCTTAGTCCTTCGAGATCCCACACGATGACCTTTTTCAGCCGTGGGACCCGGTCTTTGAAGTGGAGCCACTTGTCCAGCTGCTCTTCATTCTCCACGAAAAAGAAGAGGGAATCCGAGTTTTCGATAACATATGCCACCTGCTCCCAGGCATTTGTTGCGTAGATCCCGGCAACCACCCCGCCGGCGCACTGAACGCCCATATCTATCATGACCCACTCAGGGCAATTATCTCCAATGATTGAGACACACTGACCTTTCTCAAGGCCCATGGAAATAAGGGCGGAACCGATATGGGTAACAAGCCTGTAATATACATTCCACGAGATGTCATGCCAGATACCATATTCCTTTTTTCTCAGGGCGACCCGATCACCGTATTTCCTTACGGTTTCCCTGAAGACCCCTGGTGTCGTTTCGTAAGCCATATCTCGACTCTTGACAAGCCCCGGCTTCCCAACCGAATGACTTCAGATGGTAATGGATGCCCAGGCCCTTGCCCGATTTACCTCCACCTCTTCTTTCGCTTCCAGCGTTGATAGCCCTTGAGGGATGCCTCGGACCGGATACCCATAAAGAACTCTTGCACGTCCTTATCTTCCATAAGGTCTTCGGATCTCCCCTTCAGCACGAACCTTCCGTTTTCAAGTATGAGACCGAAATGGGAAACCCTGAGGGCCATGCGTGCATTCTGCTCCACGAGCAGGATTGTTGTCCCGCTCGCATTGATGGATCCTATTATCCCGAAGATCTCTCTGAGGAGCAATGGAGACAGGCCCAGGGAAGGCTCGTCCAGCAAGAGGAGCAGGGGACGATTCATGAGCGCCCGGCCGATGCTGAGCATCTGCTGCTCTCCTCCGGAAAGGGTCCCTGCCCACTGGTCCTGGCGCGCCCTGAGCACGGGAAAATAGGAGTATATCTTCTCGAAGTCCTCCTTGATGCTGGAGCGGTCCTTCCTGACGTACGCCCCCATGACCAGGTTTTCCCTTACGCTGAGCTCTTCAAAGACCTCTCTTCCTTCCGGCACATATGCAATGCCCCTGCGGACTATCCATTCCGTATCTTTTCCGTCGACACGCTCTCCCATGAACTCGATGGTTCCCTTATCGGGCTGGTCTTCAATGAGCCCCATGACGGTCTTGAGGATCGTGGACTTGCCCGCGCCGTTGTTACCCAGGATGGCCGTTATGGTGCCTTCATCAATGGAAAGGGAAACTCCCCGCAGCGCGTAAATGAGGCCGTAGTATGTCTCTATATTCTTTATTTCAAGCAACGGGCTCAAGGTCTTCGTCCTCTCCCAGATAGGCCTTCAGCACCTCCGGGTGATTCTGGACATTTTCAGGGGTGCCTTCCACAATTACCCTGCCGAAATTGACTGCCAGGATACGTTCCGATATGTCCATCACCATTTTCATATCGTGTTCGATCAGGAGGATCGTCACTCCCAGCACATCCTGGATGTCTTTGATCCAGAATATCATGTCCTGTTTCTCTTCGAAATTCATCCCTGCGGATGGTTCATCCAGGAGGAGAATATCAGGCTCCAGGGCCAGCGCCCTTCCCAGTTCTATGCGTTTCTGTACCCCGTAAGGAAGGCCCCCCACCAACTTGTCCCTTACAGACTGAAGGTCCAGAAAATCAATTATCTCTTCGACCTTTCGCCTGTGCAGAACCTCCTCTTTGGCGGCAAAAGACCTTTTTCCCCATATCAGGGCGCCGCGGAGGAGCCCTGTCTTGATGAATATGTGCCGGCCCAACATGAGGTTCTCCATGGTGCTCATGTTGGTGAAAAGCTCGATGTTTTGGAAGGTGCGGGCAATACCAAGCCTTGCGATTTGGTCCGGAGTCT